>JBIKMF010000031.1:0-18530 GCA_044359425.1 Phycisphaerales bacterium | reverse complement strand
CTGCCGCAGAAGCCCGAGAGCCTGCTCGCTCGAAAGACCGCCGGGGCACGGCGTCCCGGTGCCGGGCGCAAAGGCCGGATCCACCACATCGATGTCGAACGTCACGTACGCGGGCCGTCCGCCGATGCGCGCAACAAACCCCGCGAGCGCACCCGCGGCATCCGTCGCAATCCGATCGTGCGTGATCAGCGTGACTCCCCTCGCCCTCGCGAAATCCAGGTCCGCCTTGGAGTTCAGCGGGCCCTTGATGCCGATCGAGATCATTGAGCCCGCGTCGACGAATCCCTCTTCGATCAGCCGGGCAAAGGGTGACGCGTGGCTGTACTGCTCGCCCCATAGGGTGTCGACGGTGTCGAGGTGGCTATCGAAATGCACGAGCGGAAGGCCGCCCTTCGGGGAACCTGCCTTCGCCCACGCCGCGCGAACGTTCGCGTACGCGATCGAGTGGTCGCCACCGACCGCGAAAAGCCGCGTCGTCGGTGCGCCAAGCCCCGCGGCGAACTGGGTGACGAGATCGAGCGTGCCCTTGATGTCGAACGGACTGACCGGCGCGTCGCCGGCGTCGGCGAGGCTCAGGACGGAGCACACGTCCACGTCGTGCACCATGTGGTACCGCTTCACGTACTGAGAGGCATCGCGGATCGCACGCGGGCCGAACTTCGTCCCCCCGCGGTACGTCACGCCACCATCGAACGGAACCCCGTAGATCGCCCAATCCACGGGCGAATGCTCCGGAGCAACATCCTGCAGACGCGGGTAGCGGCAGAACGTGGAAATGCCCGCGAACCGGGGCGACACTCGGGCATCTGGCAGAACCGTTGGCACCTGAACGCTCCTCGTCGTGGCCCAGTTGCCACCAACCCCCCTCCAGCACCCCGTCCATCCTTCTCCATCGGCTACTTGAGCGCGCCGAGTTTCGCGATCGCGCCCGCGATGGTCTCCCGCCGCTTGCAGAACGCGAACCGGACCAGCGGCCGCCCCAGCGACACCGTGTGGTAGAACGACGACGGCGGAATCGCCGCGACCTTCACGTGCTCGGTGAGGTACCGGCAGAACGACACGTCGTCACCCTTTCCGAACCTCGTGTGGTCGGCCATCATGAAGTACGTGCCGTGCGACGGATACACCGTGAAGCCGATCTCCGCCAGCGCCGTCGCCAGCGTGTCCCGGTTCTCCTTGTACAGCGTCCGCACCGCGTCGATCTCTGTGCCCGGATTCGCGATGATCGCCGCCGCGCCGTGCTGCAGAGGCGTTGCGGTCGTGAACGTCAGGAACTGGTGGGCCGCCCGTACCGCCGCGGTCAGGTGCTCCGGCCCGATCGCCCAGCCGATCTTCCAGCCGGTCAGACTGAACGACTTGCCGACGCTGGACAGCGTCAGCGTTCGCTCCGCCATGCCCGGGAGCGTGGCCATCGAGATGTGCGGCAACTTCGGGTCGTAGGTCAGGTGCTCGTACACCTCGTCGGTGATCGCCACCGCGCCGTGCTTCTGGCAGAGTGCCGCGATGAAGCTCATCTCGTCGCGTGTGAAGACCTTGCCCGTTGGGTTGTGCGGAGTGTTCAGAAGCACCGCCTTTGTCCTGTCCGTAAACGCGGCACGCAACTCGCCCTCGTCGAAGCCGAACGGTTCCCCGGGCCCTCCCGGCCGCAGGGCCACGAACCGCGCCGTGGCCCCCGTCATCGCCACGCACGCCCTGTACGAGTCGTAGAACGGCTCGAAGATCACGATCTCGTCGCCGGGGTTCAGCAGCCCGAGCAATGCCGCGGCGATCGCCTCCGTACATCCGCTGGTCACCGTGATGTGGCGGTCGGGATCGACGTCGAGCCCGGTGCGGGCGTTCCACGTGGATGCGAGGACTTGGTTGAGCGCGGGCAAGCCGAACATTCGAGCGTACTGGCTGTGCCCGGCGTTGATGGCCGCGATCGCCGCCGCCTTTGCACCGGCCGGACCGTCGAAATCGGGAAACCCCTGCGCGAGGTTCACCGCGCCGTGCTTGATCGCGAGTTGTGTCATCTCGGCAAACACCGAGGTTCCAAAGGGGCGAAGTCTGTCGCATGTCGCAGGGGGAAGGACCATGCCCATAGCGTACCGCATATGCTCACCCAATGATCAAGCCCGGCGAAACGGCCCCCGACTTCACCCTGTCCGACCAAGATGGTGTCCCCTTCACGCTCTCCGCCGAGCTCGCGCACGGCCCTCTTGTGCTCTTCTTCTACCCGGCGGACTTCACGCCGGTCTGCACCCGCGAGGCGTGCATGTTCCGCGATGCGCACACCCAGCTTGCGGACGCGGGCGTCCGGGTCGTCGGCGTCAGCCCGCAGGATTCCGCCAGCCACCGCCGATTCCGCGAGGCGCACTCGCTTCCGTACCGCCTGCTCGCCGATCCCGAGCGCACCGTCATCGCCCCCTACGCGGGCACGGTCGCGGGGATCCCACTGCCGTTCTTCACCCGGCGTGTCACCTACCTGATCGCGCGAAATGGCGTCGTTGCCGACCGAGTGATCGCGGACCTCAGCGAGGCCGCGCACCGCCGGATCATCGCCGCGGCACGTTCCGTGGGCTGAAGAGGCGTTCTCTCGCGCTGCTGGTGATCAGCTGGACACCGGGATGTCGGACGCGCCGTTCGATCGAGATCGCGTAGAAGCTCTCCTCGACGTTGTCCAGCCGCGCGATCCGCTTCACGTCATACTGGTGCACGACTTCGGTGTCGATGACCGAAGGAGCGGCGAAGATCCCCTTTCCGGCCTGGCCGAAGACCTTCAGCAACGCGCTGTCCGCGAACTCCGCCACGATGCGAGGTCTGACGCCCTGCTGATCGAACCACTGGTCGAGCAGGCGGCGCGAGATCGACCCGTCGGTTGGGAGGAGGAATGGTTGATCGTTGAGCGACTCCGGGAATCCCTTGCGCACCCGGGCCGCGAGCGCGGGGGTTGCGAACAGGGAGATCCCCGACCTTCCGAGTTCGTGGCTGTACGCCTTGACGCTGACGGAGGGCGGCAGTGGGGCGTCGGTCAGCACCACGTCGAGCTCGTGGACCGCGAGTCGGGCGAGCAGGTCCGTCGACTTGCCTTCGGCGCACACGAGGCGGACCTGGTCCGTGGCGGCGAGGGCGGGGAGGAGCAAACGGTGGACGATGAGCTTCGGCAGCACGTCCGCGACGCCGACGTGCAGAAGCACGGCCCGGGAGTTTCTGGTGCCGCGCAGCGACTCGAGCAGTTCACCGCCGATCGAGAAGATCTCGTCGGCGTACCGGAAGACTTCGCGTCCCTCTTCGGTGAGTTCCAGCCTGCGGCCAACCCGGAGGAAGAGTTTGCGTCCGAGCGATTCTTCGAGTTCGCGCAGCTGCCCGGAGATCGTCGGTTGTGCGACGTGGAGTCGGTCGCAGGCCTCGGCCACGCCCCCGTGCTTGGCGACCGCCCAGAAATACTGCAGGTGGTGGTAGTTCAGCTTGTCCATGCTCCATAATAGATCGGAAAAACCGATGCGAGAATGAGTTCAAATCTATTTGTTGATCGCCGATTCAAGCGTAAGTTCCATACGTCACGAAAGGAGGCGGCCATGCGGCTTGAGATTCGGTCTGCGGGGGCAAGTCTGACGGAGGCGATCAGGGAGTGGGCGAAGTCCAGGATCCTCTTCGCCGTCGGCAGATTCAGCAGCAAGGTCGAGGCTGTGAAGGTCGTGCTCGGTGACGTGAACGGGCCGAGGGGCGGGGTCGACCAGAGGTGCGTGGTCGAAGTCAGGGTGCGGTCGGGCGGCACGCTTGTCGCGGAGGTGGTCGATACCGATCTCTACGCCGCGATCAGCCGCGCCGCGGATCGGGCCGCCCGTCGGGTCCGCGATGCCCTTGCGAGAGCGGCCGACGCTCGTCGCGTTCAGGGCCGCAGGCCTCCGGGTCGGTGACCGCGTAGGCTGCAGAGGAGTCCGTCGATGCTCGCCGTGTTCGACTTGTTTTCATCCTTGCCACAACACGCGTGGCTGTATGTAGGCTTCATCGCCCTCGTGTTTGTGTTCCTGGCGCTGGACCTGGGTGTCTTCCACCGCAAGGCCCATGTTGTTTCGATGAAGGAGGCGCTGACCTGGACCATGGTTTGGGTCTGCACCGCCCTCCTCTTCAACGTCTGGATCTACTTCGCTTACGAGAACCACTGGCTCGGCATCGGCCTCAACGTGGCCCAACTCGACGGCGTTGCGCGTGACGTTCACGGGGCCGAGGCCGCGAAGCTCTACCTCGCCGGGTATCTGGTCGAGAAGAGCCTCGCGATGGACAATGTGTTCGTCATCGCCATCGTGTTTAGCTACTTCGCGGTCCCCGCACTGTACCAGCACCGGGTCCTCTTCTGGGGTATCCTCGGTGCCCTGGTCATGCGCGGCGTCATGATCGCCGTCGGTGCGAAGCTCATCCAGAGCTTCGACTGGATCATCTACGTCTTCGGCGGATTCCTCATCCTCACCGCCATCAAGATGGCTTTCGCCGGCGACGGCCACGTCGACCCCTCCAAGAACCCGCTCGTTCGCCTCGTGAAGCGAATCATGCCGGTCACCGACAAGTACGAGGGCGACAAGTTCTTCACGCGAGTCAACGGCGCCCGTGCGGCGACCCCCCTCTTCCTCGCCCTGGCCGTCGTCGAGTTCACCGACCTTATCTTCGCCGTTGATTCGATCCCCGCCATCTTCGCGATCACCGCGGACCCGTTCCTGGTCTTTACCTCGAACATCTTCGCGATCCTCGGCCTTCGCTCCCTCTACTTCTGCCTCGCGAGCCTTATGGGCAATTTCCGTTACCTCAAGCCATCGCTCATCGCGATCTTGCTCTTCGTCGGTGTCAAGATGTTGCTTGTTCACACCCCTTACAAGGTCGACACGGGCGTTTCGCTCGCCGTTGTCGTGGGCATCCTCATCATCGGTGTGATCGCCTCGATCTTCAAGCCGGGCACGGCATCGCCCGCGCCTTCCGCTCCGAAGGCCTAACCAGCTCCTCTGCACGCGATGGGGTCGCGTTCCCACGGCACCCGGGAACTGCGGCCCCTCGCGGCGTTTTGGAGGCTCTCAAACTACACGGTCGCCGTCTGACGCGCTGTCCCGCCCGGCTTCACGATCCACTTCATCAGCTCCGGCATGTACGGATCACGCGGATCCAACTGCCCGTCCAGCTTGCGCCAGATCGCCGCGGCAACCAAGCCCATGAACATCGGCTGCGGACGCAGCGGCCGGCTCGTCAGCTCCGGGTGGAACTGTGCACCGATGAAGAACGGGTGCGTCGGCCCCGTGGATCCGTCCGCCTGCTCCGCACGCAGTTCCAGGAACTGCATGATCGGCCGCGTCGGATGCCGCCCGGAGAACACCATGCCCGCCGCCTCGAGACGCTCGATGTAGCTCGGGTCAACCTCGTACCGGTGCCGGAATCGCTCCCGCACGGACTCGGCGCGGCCATAGATATGGTGCGCGATCGTCCCCGGCGTCAGGCGGACGTCCTGCGCGCCCAGCCGCATCGTCCCGCCCAGCCCCTCGATCTTCTTCTGCTCCGGCAGCTCCGAGATCACCGGGTCCGGCGAATCCGCCTGGAACTCCGTCGAGTTCGCGCCCTTCATCCCGAGTACGTTCCTCGCGAACTCGATCACCGCCACCTGGAAGCCCAGGCAAATGCCGAGGTACGGCACGCCCTTCTCGCGGCAATGCCGCACGCACGCGATCTTGCCTTCTACGCCGCGGCTGCCGAATCCGCCGGGCACGATCACGCCATCAAGACCCGCCAGACGCTGCTCCACGTTCGAGTAGTGGATCTCGGTCGTGTCGATCCAGTTCAGCTCGATGCGCGTGCCCAGGTGCGCCGAGCAGTGCTCGATCGCCTTGTCGATGGATGCGTACGCGTCCCGCAGATTCGCGTACTTGCCCGCGATGCCGATGGTCACCTCACGCTGCTTCGGCGCCGTCAGCTTCCGCACGAACCCGGTCCACCGTTCGCGGTGCCGGTCCTCGGCGCTCGCGTCCACCCGATCGTGCAGCGAAAGCAGCGAGAGGATCTCCCGATCCAGGCCCTCCTGACGCATCTCTTCGGGAATCGTGTAGATGCTCTCGCGGTCGTGCATCGAGAACACCCGACGCAGCGGCACGTTGCTGAACATCGCGATCTTCTGCATCACCTTTTCGCCGCACGGGTTGTTCGCGCGGCAGGCGATGATGTGCGGCTGAATTCCCGCCTCCATCAGCCGCTTGATGCCAAGCTGGGCCGCCTTGCTCTTTTGCTCGCCGAGTGCTGGCGGTTCGATCACGTATGTGAGGGCCACGAAGCAGCACGAGTTGGGGCCTTCCTCGAACGCCAGCTCACGCAGCGCCTCGATGTAGAAGCCGTTTTCGTAGTCGCCCACCGTGCCGCCGACTTCCACGAACACCACGTCCGCCGGACGCGTTCCATCGCCACGAGCGGCGATCTCGCGCAGCTTCCGCTTCACCTCGCCGGTAACGTGCGGGATCATCTGGACGTCACGGCCCAAGTACCCGCCGCGACGCTCACGCTCGAGGATCTCGCTGAAGATCTGACCCGAAGTCGTGAAGTTCCCGCGGTTCAGGTTCTGATCGAGCAGCCGCTCGTACGTCCCCAGGTCCATGTCGCACTCGGTGCCGTCATCCAGCACGAACACCTCGCCGTGGCGGTACGGGTTCAGCGTCCCCGAGTCGATGTTGAGGTACCCCTCCATCTTGATCGGAGCGACCACCAGCCCCTTGTCCTTCAGGATCTTCGCCACGCTCGAGGAGAAGATGCCCTTGCCGAGCCCCGACATCACCGTGCCGAGGATGATGACGTACTTGTGTTGCCCCCGCTGATACCCCTCGGGGATCGGGCTGTAGTACTCGGTGTCCGTCGACGACTCGCCCAAAGACGCGAGCGAAATCGACGGCGAGCCGCGACTGAACTCGGACGCAACCGCCCGAGCTGATCTGCCTGTCGTGATGTCGTTGGGAGGACGGCGGGACGGGTCGGGCGAGCCGGGCTGGGTGGGCATGGGAGAGTGTATGACCCCCTCCTGCCAATCGTCATCAAGTCTTCATCGCTTCATCCGGCTCCCCATCCCCCAGCCCGCACATCCCGGCCGCCGCGGCCAGTCGCCCCGCGCACCCCACCACCCACGCCGCCCGAAGCACCCGTTCCGCCCGCTCCCGCACCTCGACAACGCCCGCCAACCCCCTCATGGACTCCGCCACCACACCCATCCCAAACGCCTCCGCCTCGATCGCGGCTCGGTCAAACCGATCCCAATCCCGGAAACTCGCCAGCCCCAAAGCCGAAACCCGCACCAGCAACCGTTCCATGTCTCGCAAGGCACTGAGCGTTCGTCCGCTTCCACCCGCCCCTACCCCATCTGCCCCCGCCTCCGCCTCCTGCTCGTCCGCGGCATCCGGCGCGGCGGTTGGATCTACCGCCTTCCCGGAAGCACCAGCCCCGGTCCCCGTCACCCCATGGGAAACACCCAGTCCAAGTGAACGGACTCCGAACGAACCGAGGATGCTCAGGGGCTTCGCCGCCACCCGATCGCGACTCGAGATCAGCCGCGCGAACACGACCTCCTCACCCGTCATGCGCATCCGCTCCAACTCGATGATCGCGGCCTTGGTCTCGGGCGACTGCGGCAGCACGAGCTCGATCGCCACCTTCGCCCCGTCCCACACGCGCACCCGAAGCTCCTGGGCGATCTCATCGAAGACCGGTCGATCCCACGAACGCGGCCGGATCAGTACGAGCCCCGCGGTCTCCGGCACAATCGCGAACCCGGCTGGCATGGTCTCGCGCAGCAGTGCGGGCAACTCGCTCCAAGATTCCACGACTCGGGGAAGCGCCGCGATAGTGGTCCCGCTCAGTTTTGCGTACCGGCTCGACGATCGCCCCGACAGCCTTCCCGCGCCCGAACTCCAACCATCCGCCAGCGTGCCGCGCGAAGCGCCGGCCACCAGGGGACTCTCGCACCCATTCCAGGGGCCGGGCAAACCCGCCCGAGCGACGGGATCAAACCGCTGCTCCGCCGGCCTCGATTCCGACCACGTACACCACGCTTTCACCGCTTCGTTCCAGAAGTACGCGGTCAACCCGCGGAACCCGCTCGTCGATCGCCACGCGTTCAGTCCCACTCCCGTCAAGGTTGTCGTCGGCATCCGCGAATAGCGGGCCCGATGCTGCCCGACCAGCGCATCAGTCGGCTGCTTCAGCGCGGTGGCCAGCGCGTAGACCGCAGCAAGCGAGGCGAGCAGCTTCGTGTCGTCGGCCTCGACGTTCCGCTTGAGCGTGGCCTCCACGCGGTCCGCCGCGATGCGTGCCGCGCCTTCCAGCCGCGGCAGATCGACGCCGTGCGCCGCGACCGACAGCGTGCGGAGCGTTGCTCCCCGCAGCCGAGTGATCCCGGCAAAGCCGTTCGCCACGATCTCCGTACACACCGCCCTGATGGCTGCGCATACCTCGTCGCGAGTGCGGGGCGATTCGGTCGACGCCTCGAGCAATGCCTGCGGCAGCGAAACCGTGCGCTGCCCCTTGCTGACCTGCCACCCCAGCACGGCGATCACCTTGTGCACACACGGCCCCGGCGCGTGGCATGTGCACACCATTCCGCTCAGCCCACCACCGGCGATCCACCTCGCCTCAGCGCCGAGCTGCGGCATGCGAGCCACCATCGCCGGACCATCTGTGCACTCAACCGAAAGCGAGGTGACCAGCTCTCTCGTCGCCCGTTCAACGAGTTCCTTCCCCGCCCAAGCCCGGAGCGACTCGTCATCGACGTCGCTCACCTCCTGGCCGCACGATGTGACGCGGACGATTTCCTCGCGGACATCGCCCATCCCGGCCACTGCCATCAGGCACGCGAGGACATGCCGGCACACCGTCGTCTCCGGGCAGTCGCACCGCGACAGCGTGAGCGGAACCGCGAGCCGTACCAGTGCGCCATCGCACGCCATCACCAAGCGATCCGACTCCTCGCCGACAACCGTTGGAATGGCGGTCGCAACATCCTTGCGTGCGCGCCGGACCAGACCGCGATTGGACATCGCCGCGAGGTCCTCGTCGCCGAGGGCCCGCGCCGCCGCGGAGATGCGATCCATCAGGCTCATGCGTTGATGATCCCCCCGATCCACTCGGCGAGCCTGTTGGGGGTCATTGCGCCGACCTCCGCCCCGGCCTTGGCGCACTGGGCCGCCGCGTCCTGGTCAAACGCGGGTTCGGCCCGCTCGTCAAGGGCCGCAAGCCCGAGAAACCTCACGCCGTCGCCGCGAAGCCGCCGGATCTGAGCGAGCAACGCGCCAAGCGGACCACCCTCGCAGAAGTCCGTGACGCACACCAGAATCGTCCGTGTTGGCTGCTCCACCAGCGTCGAGCAATACCGGATCGCGCCGGCGATATCCGTTCCGCCACCGAGTCTCGCGGAGAGCAGCACCTTCGTTGCATCCGCGGCATGCTCGGTCAGGTCGACCACGCTGGTGTCGAACGCCACCAATCGCACGCGGATTGTCGGCAAACCCGCGAAGATGGCCGCCATCACCGCGCTGTGAATCACCGAATCCATCATCGAGCCGCTGCAGTCCACCGCGATGATCACGTCCCACGTCATGTGCCGCTGCGTCCTCGCCTTGAACACAAGGTCGCTCGCGACAATCGCGCGGTACTCCTCGCTCCAGTGCTTCAGATTCCTCCGAATGGTCTCCCTGCAATCGAGATTCCGCGCCGATCGCATCCGAGTCCGACGATTCGGATGGCGCCGCCCTTGAATCGACTGCCGCACGTCCTTCGCCAGCTTCTCCCGAAGCTCATCGACGACCTTGCGGACGATCTCTTCCGCCAGCAGCAGCACCTCGCCCCGCATCAACTCCTTGAACGTCAGCAGCGTCTTCAGCAACTCGTAGTTGGGAGTGAGCGTCTTGAGCGTCGCGGGATCTGTCACGAGCTCCGTCATCCCGTACCGATCCAACGCGTGCCGCGTGATCGTCTCGCACACGTCTTTCGGGAACAGCTCACGCACCTCGTTCAGCCACGTCACGACCATCGGCGCACTCGCGTCCCGCGTCCCCTCTCCCTTGTTCCCCAATCGGAAGCCCCGCCCTCCGTACTCGCGGCTGTACAGGAAATCCAGCGCCGCCGCCATCCGATCGCCATCGCCGGGCATCGAAGGCAACTCGCCTTCCGCAAACCGGCCCAGCGTGAGCCGCCATCGCCCCGCGAGTTCGTGCATCGGGGTGCTCATGGTGTCGTCCCCACAAACTCCGACAGGCCGTCTCGCTCGAGCGACGCCCGAAGCGATGCATCCAGCGCTAGCCCCGCCTCCAACTCCGCGCGGCTTACCGCCTCGCGTCTCGCCAACACCGGTGGACGAATACCCAGCAACTCCGCCACCGACACCGCGACTTCCTCCACGCCGCGCGGGGAGATCTCCGCAAACGCCATGCGAAGGTGGGGGAGTGAGCCCACAAACTCATCCGGCGTCATCTCGCTGAGCGCCTCGTTCACCGCGGCAAGCACGCTCGGCTCCAGCCCGCACACGCCGCGCGCCGTCGCGAGCACCCCGCGAAGGTACTTGGCTCCGATCGCGCGGTCCGCATGCGTCGCCGACATGGCCCCGCGAGTCCTGCGCCCGAGTTCCGCTCCACTCATCTGCCCCTCGACGTACAGGATCCCCGCCGCGGCGCCGACGACCGTCGAGTTCTGAAGCGTCGCGTCCGCGAGCTCGATCAGCTTCTCCCCCCGCAGCGCCGCGGCGAGTTCGTCCACCAGTTTCTCCGCCATCCCCGCCCAGGACACCAGGCACGCGAGGCCCTCGTTCTCCGCGCTGGGGCTGTCCGGGTCCAGACTCGCAAGCTGCGGAATCAGGTACGCCCCCCGCCGCCACACCGCGGCGACCGCCTCCCCCAGCCCTGTCAAGTGCTGCGCCTCAAGCGGTTCACTCGCCTCCTGCAGCAGCAGAAGTTGCTCGCATGCCGCGACAACGCTGATCGGATCCGCCTCGGACAATGCGAGGGAGGTCGCCTTCGGCAGCAGCACCTGCGCCTGCTCGTGCAGCCCACACCGGCACGCCTCAACAACGAGTGTCGCGGCCGCCGCGGCACGCCGCGGAGCGTGGTCGGCCTCCGCGATCTGGCCTGCGAGTACGGCGGTGGCCGCTTCACGGACCGTGTGCCCCTTGGTCGAGAGCATGACGAGCTGAGCCTCGACCATTGGCGACCATTCGTACGTCCAGACCTCGCGCAGCCGGTGCAGTTCTTCGCCCGCCGCGAAGTCGGGCCCCGCCTTGCAGGTTGCAAATGGCACGTCCATCAACCGGAGCGAGTGCATGAAGCGGCTGATCCGGCGGTGCCGCTCGACGCGGTACAGATCGAGTTCAACGCTCTTCGACATAGACTCAAGGCTCAGCTTGAGCCGAGCGATGATCGTCTCGAAGTCGTGCACGATCGGCGGGCGTGCAGCGGTGGTCGGAACCTTGCCGATCGCCGCGCCCGTCATCACGGTGCGGGCGATGGCCATCACCGCCGCGCCCTCGGCGTCTTCCGCACCCTTCAGGAAGCAACTCCGCACAACGTCAAGCACGTCGGCGCGGGTTGGCCTCGCGTGCTCGCGAAAAGCCATGAGACGGCGCAACTGTCCCGCCGCGACAACGACATCCGCGGTCGAGGCACCGCCGGATCGATTCCGAACCGCGCGGGCCAACTCCACGAGCACGGCCTCAATCGCGGTGTTCTGCCAACGCGCTTGGTAGAACGCCGGCGACGGCATCCCGCTCGCGTAGCCGTTGAGTCTGTCGAGCTGCTGAAAGTCGTATCGGATCAGCCATCGTCCCGCATCATCCGTCTGCTTCGCGGCGGCGGGTGCCTTGCCCTTCGTTGTCGGCAGCGCCACAGTGTGCAGCCCGCCCGTGACCACCACGATGGGGCCGCCCCGCTTGGTGGCGTCGTCGATCTCGGCCTTCATCGCCCGCTCGCGCGCGATGCCACCGTCGGCCTCGAGCTCCTCAGGTGGCACTTCCTCACGGCACGCGGCGCACCACGCGAGCACGCGACGGAAGAACTCCGCTGGTTCCACACCCGTCGGACTCTCGAACCACGCATCCCACAGCTCATCCGAATCGCAGACTCCCTCACACGCACACGCCGCACGCAGCCACTCGCCGCGCTTGATGTACCGGTCGTCCTGCAAACTCCGCGGCTTCGAACGATCGCTCTCCCGCGGCGCGGCCTTGATCTGCTGCGCCCAAGTGAGATCGATGAACCTCGCGCTCGCCCCAACCTCCGCGGCGGCCCGAACGGCCTCAAGCTCCGGCGAATAGTCGCACATCGGGTAGTACGCCGCCGCCCGCTCGGCGCCAGCATCCGTGCGCACGGTACACATCGAGAAGATGGCGACCGGTGCCTTCAGATCCTCGTGGGTGAGAAGCGGAAGTAACTCGTCGGCGTCGCGGGGGCCTTCGATCAGCACTTCCTTCGGGCGAACGCTGCGAATGACCGCCCCAACCTGGGCGGCACACGCTGGGCTGTGGTGCCGCACGGGCAAGTAGACGACGTTCGCACCCAGATCGAGCCGGGGCATGGCCACGAGCCGCTCAAGGAAACCCGCCTTCTTCACGACACCACCGAGCGAGCGGCGCCGAGGAACTCCTCCCACTCCGTGCTCCCGGCGTTTGCACGCCGCTTCACGACGGACGTGAGGTACTGGCGGAACTTCTTGGCGTCATCGGCATTCTCTTTGACAACCGCGCCGGGAACGTGGCGGCCCAGTTCGGCCGCGGTCAGCTTCTTGCTCCCGAAGTAGTACGCGTCCAGCGACGCCGCGAGCCCCACCGAGACCGCTTCGGCCGTCGACATGACCGCGTTGGGCTTTTCGACGTCGACACCCTCAGGAGTACGACCGCTCCGAAGATCCTGAAACACCGTAACCAGCAGCGACACGACATCGCGATCGACGTCCGCTGGCGCTCCGGCGAGCGCGAGCTGACGTGCGACCTCGACATGCACGAGATCGATCTCGGACGCGGCGTCGCGAATGGGCTGCACGGTCTCGAAGTTGAAGCGTCGCTTCAGGGCGCTCGACATCTCATGCACGCCGCGATCCCGCACGTTCGCGGTTGCGATAACATTGAATCCGGGCTTCGCGAAGACCACGCCCTCCGAGCCGCCAAGCTCCGGGATCGGCATCATCTTCTCAGAGAGCACGCTCACGAGCGTGTCCTGCACCTCAGGTGGGCAGCGCGTGATCTCCTCGAATCGCACCAGTTCGCCCCGCGTCATCGCCGTGTAGATCGGCGAAGGAACCAGCGCCCGCGGCGTCGGCCCCTCTGCGAGGAGCAACGCGTAGTTCCAGGAGTACCGGATCTGATCGTCTGTCGTCGCCGCGGTCCCCTGAACCACGTTCAGCGAGTGCCCGGTGATTGCCGCCGCCAGTAACTCGGAAAGCAGGCTCTTCGCCGTTCCCGGCTCACCCACGAGCAGCAGTGCGCGGCTGCCCGCCAGCCCGATCACCGCGCGCTCCACCAGTCGGTCGTCGCCGTGAAACTTGCGCGAAATCGCCGGCGTCTGCTTCTTCGCGCCCTTGGTCGCTTTCGCCCCATCCGAGCCACAGACGAACATCACCACAGCCCGCGGCGAGAGTTTCCATCCCGGCGGCTTCTCTCCGGTATCCCACGCGATGAGCGCCGCAAGCTCCTCCGCGTACGTGATCTCGGCGGGTGCACGAAGGATGCTGTTCGATGTGGATGTCATTCGGGTGAACCTCTCGAAACGTACCGCCGCGGTCGGCCACCACGCGCATCATCACGCGGTGCCGACGCTGGATCCAAGTGTAAGCAACGTCCCGGCGATGGAACCGGGGGCTTCGCTGATCTCATTTGCGACGGAACCCGATCGCGTTCCGTCCAGTACACTCTGCGGACGACTCCCGGTAGGTGCGAGAGGCAGCACCGCTGGGAGCGGGCAACCCTGTGTGGAACCTATGTTATGAGCGACCTTCAGGCCTGTATCGATGCGATTGAAAGGGAACTGCTCCTTCCTTCTGACGTACCCGTGTTCCGGAACTGGATTGCACGCGGTAGCCCCGCCGATCTTGGTCGCCTCAGTCGGCAGAAGCACGGGTGGATCGACCAGGGCGTGCTGCAACCGCTCTGGGCTGATGACTCGATCGAGTTCCGCAGAGTCCTCGCCGCATTGGTGAACCTCGAGTGGTTCGGGGTGGTAGGCCACTGGATCCGTGCCCGCGTTGGGCGTGGTGTGCACGATCGATCCCTGTTCGCGGACTTCGCCAACTGGGGGATGCAGTGGGAGCTTCGCATGAACGCGAGTTGTTCCTACAGCGTCCACGAACTCTGCGAGCAGATGGGCAGACCCACCGTGGAGGGCGAGTGGTATCTTGCGCGTGAGGACTGGCCACACACCAGACCCTACTTCGGCATGATCCAGTTCGCAGTGGACAACGGCTGGCCTGGTGTGGAGCGCTGGCTCGCGCGGGAGTTCGCTGGCGGCGCATGCTCGGACCGCTGGGAACACTTGCAGCAGGCGGTCGCCGCGTACGGGCAACGGTTCTTGCCGCTCGCCAAGAGCACATTCGACGCGATGCGCGAGCCGACCGACGCCTGGTCTCTCGCGTCGACCATCGCGATCCACGAGCCCGCGATGATTCCCGAAGCGATCACGCAGGCATGGAAGGCGGTAAGGCGAGCACCCAAATCGCGCTACATCCCCGAGTCCAGATCGTCCCAACGCGCCATGCAATGGTTGAAGGTGAACGATGCCGCGAATGTGCCAAAGGAGGCACTCGACTGGGCGCGCACGCTCGTGAGTTCGCAATCCAAGAGCGAACCGGGCTGGGCGGTCCCCTCGCTCCGCGAGCTCCTTTCACTGGATGATCGTCTTGTTGTTGACGCGATGACGGTGCTGCTCCGCTCGCGATGGCACTGCATCCGATTGGTGGCGCTGCAGTACTTCGCCTCCGAGGCGAGCGACCCCCTGTTTCTGGAAACAGTGCGACTCGCTCTCGACGAAGCACGGAAGTTCTACGAGTCACCGGGCGAGTGGCCAGGATTCGAAGAGGTCAAGAGCAACGCATACTACCGCTCGAAGCCCGATGCGTCGTGCCGCTCACAGATCGCGAAAGAGGCGTGCGAAACGATCGCGCTGCTCGACGTTCGCCGGACGAGCCTGCTCATCGACGATCTCCGCCGTCTGTTCGAACACCCCGCGACGGCCGTGCGAACCGCTGCCGCCAACGCGATCGTCAAGCTCGGGGCGCAGAGTCTCCCCATCTTCATCGACTCCCTCGACTCAATGAACAAAGACGGGCGACTCGCCGCGGCAAAGGCGCTCACCGCACTGGGCACGCCCGAAGCACTTGCGGCGATGGAAGCGAGAATCGACGCGGAGAAGTCGGACGAAGTACGCGACGCCATGCTCGCCGCGATCGATCCCGTGTGGCAGCGTAGCGGCCGGGTCTTCACGCGTGCCGAAGTGGACTCGCGCGTGGCGCGGATCGGGAAGGCTCTCGACAAGCCGATCGCCAAGTGGCTCGACCTCGATGCCGCGCCGGCGTTGACCTCCGCATCCGGCCCCTTCGACCCGCGATGGACTCGCTTCATCTGCTGGCGACAGTCTCGCGACACCGAGATCGCGCTCGCCCCGGAGTGTCGTCCGTTCGTTGAGCTTGTGGACCGCGCAAAGTCCGGCGAGTTCGCGATGCACGTGCTCTCTGCGTTCCTCGCTTCCAAGCAGGAAGCCAAGGACCGTTGGGCGCTGGCCATTGTCGGCATACTCGGCGATGACCGGGTCGCCAAGAGCCTCCGTACGGCGGTCGATCAGTGGGCGCAGAAGGGCCGCGGCGCCATGGCCGAGTACGCCGCGATCGCGATCTCGCTGATCGGCACCGATCGTGCGTTGCAACAGGTCGATGACATCGCGAACGCCTACCGATCGAACCGTAAGAACATCGGCGAGGCCGCGGCGGCGGCGTTCGAGGCTGTCGCCGCCGCTCGGGGCATGACCACCGATGAGCTCGGCGACTCGGTCGTTCCTCGCCTCAGTTTCGCATCCGGAACGACGCGAGAGCTCGAAGCCAAGGGCAAGCCGTTCACTGTGCGCGTTGGCGCTGATGGCAAGCTCTCGTATCGCGAGGCCGGTAAGGACAAGTCGAGCCCACCCTCGGGCATCGCTGCGGAACTCAAGAAGGAACTCAAAGAACTCGCCGCGGCACTGCGGGAGGCGATCAAGATCCAGACCCGCCGTCACGCGCGGATGTTGGTGCAGCAGAGGCGATGGCCCGCATCGAAGTGGGCCGAGTTGTACATCGGACACCCGGTCCTCATCCCGTACCTCACCCAGTTGGTCTGGGCTCATTACGAATCGGGTGCGGCCCCCTCCAAGCTGTTCCGGGGCATGGCCGATGGCACGCTGACGGATGCCGATGACAACCCGGTGACGATTCCAACCACAGGCCACATCGGCCTCGTTCACCCTCTGGAACTCACCGAGGATCAGCTCGCCGCCTGGCGGCAGCATCTGAGCGACTACGAGATCGTCCCACCGTTTCCACAGCTCGACCGCCCGATCATCCGCGCGACCGCGGAGGAGTCGAACGCGAAGGTGCTCACGTTCACCAAGGGGGTCAAGCTGAACGCGCTGACCTTCAAGGGCCGCGCGGACCGATTCGGCTGGCGTCGCGGCAGCGTCGCCGACGCCGGCAGTGTCAGTTCGTTCTACAAGTCGTTCCCGGCATCGAACGTGGAGGCCGTGCTGGCCCTTGAGCAGTTCTACGTCGCAGCCTCCGTCGACGACGAGGCCGATCTCGGCGAAGCCTTCTTCGTCACACTCGGCACCGTACGCCGCGGCAGCTACGAGTACGACGACCCCCAGGGCGAATCCGACCCGCGGGTGCTCCCGATGCATCAGGTACCCCCGATCGTCTTCTCCGAAGCAGTCGCCGAACTCCGGGCGATTACAGGGAAGGCAGCGGAGGCGGAGGAGGAGTGACACCCGATTAGCCGGGGCAGAAACCCCACCCAAGACCGAGCCCCAACGAGCTTGCGGCGGGGGATTGAAGTGCATACGATGCTGCCATGCCGCGGGCGTAGTTCAGCGGTAGAACGTCAGCTTCCCAAGCTGAATGTCGGGAGTTCGATCCTCCTCGCCCGCTTTGGTTGATTCACCGGCGTTTCTTGCGAAAACCCCTGCGATTGCGGGGGTTTTGTGTTGGTGGCGACGGGTCGGGTGTGGGTCGGTTCGCCGCGCGATCCCGCTCCATTCTTCCCCATTCCGCTCTCCAACTGCTGGCAGAATAGCTGGGGGTCGGTTGGGGCCGAATCCGTGGTGCCCGTCGCCGCGTGGGCCCCCCGCTCGGGGGCGATGCCCGGAAGGCGATCCATCGCCGCTGTCGTGTCGGTCAGCCCCAAGACGGTGTAGTGCTTCAACGTCGTCCGGTAGTCCCCGTGCCGCATGATCCTTTGGGCGACTTGGGGCGTGACGCCGGCCCGGGCCAGTTGTGTCCCCAGCGTCGTCCGCAGGGCGTGAAGGTCGATCACCCGCCCTTCGTCATCCTCCACCACGATCCGCGTCTTGATCCGTTCACGCTTGCCGGTGCCGATCTTCACCGGCTTCCCTTCGGCGTCCACCACGTCCACCCGCCGCGCGATGCCGGCCCGCAGGAAGTCTTTCAGCCGCGTCACGTCGCCCACCGTGTCAGACCACACCCGGGCCGTAGGAAGGGCGGGAAACGCAGCCAGCCGACGCCGCAGGGCTTCGGCGAGTTGCGGGTGCATCGGGAGGGTGTCGGTTCGCTTCGACTTGCCCTCGCGGATCGTCAGGGTGGAGTCCGCGAAGTTCACGTCGCCCCACCTCAACCGCTGCATATCGCCCTTCCGCAACCCCGCAAGGGCCGCCGCCAGATACCACGCATCGCGGCCACGCTCGCGGGCCACCGCCAGCAGCCGGGTCATTTCGTCATCGGTCAGCGGGCGACGCACGCGCCGCCGGTCGCGGGCTTCGTCTTGCTTGGGAACAACCCGCAGCGGGTTCGCTTCCGCTCGCCCCGTCTTGACGCACCAGCCGTAGAACGCCACCGCAATCTGTCGGGCGAAGTTCACCGATCGCGCCGCCAACTTGCGATCCTTCAATGCCGACAGGTGAAGTTCCAGGGCGTCGGCGGTCAGCTCGGCCAGCCGCGTGGCTTTGCTTCCGGCGATCATCGCTTCCAGTTGCGTTTCTTTCTGCCCGACGTGGTGGGGGGCTTGGCCGGCGTGGCGACAGTGGGCGATGTACGCCGCGACGTGTTCGGTCAGGGGCCGCCGCCCTTCCTTGGCGAAGCGATCGTCGCGGGGGTCGATCACAAGGTCACGCCGTAGGGCCGTGTCCGCAACCAGTTTGGTCAGAATGCGTTCCGCCGCCTGTCGGTCGGTCGTCCGCGTGGAGTGTTCCCGCCGCTTGCCACCGTGGTCCCAATAGGACGCAATCCACGGGCCCTTCGGGGTCTTGCGGAACAGTGAACCCGTCCCCTTGCTTCGTTGATTCCGTGCCATACGTCACCGCCCCTTC
>JBIKMF010000303.1:0-5360 GCA_044359425.1 Phycisphaerales bacterium | reverse complement strand
GCCTGTCCTTCCGAAACCGCCCCGTCAACTCCTCCGCAAAGTGCGTCGCGTCGCACAGCGAGCCCCCGTTCCCGCAGATCAGCACCTTGTTCCCCCGCGCAAAGCACGAGGCCAGCTCATCAATCGTCCGCTCAACCCCCGCCACGGCTCCCGCGTTCTCCGTCAACTCCCGCAGCGCACGCGTCGCCGCAACCAGCGCCGCCATCGTGATCGATGTCCCTGGATTCGACATGGCTCTCACTTCCCCGCCGCGCGGTCTTCCGCCGCGGCGTTGATGATCCGCGGTATCACGTTCTCGTACCCCGCCTTCCACCGCGTCAACTGCTTCCCGTTCACCAACACAAACGGAATCGACGTCAGCCCAAGCTTCATCCCCTCCGCCGCCTCCGTGTTGATCATCTGCTGCGCATCCGGCAACTCCATCGCCTCAAACAAATCCTTCGGCGCAATCCCAAGCTCCATCGCCATCCCCTCCAGCAGCAGGTCCGTCACGTTGTTCTGATTCATCATCAGCCGCTCGTGCATCTTCCAGAACCCCTCCGGCCCCGCCAGAATCTCCGCCGCCTTCACCGCCTTCGCCGCGCGACACGACATCGCAAACTTCGTGATCTGGATACTCGAGTTGCACGCCTTGTCCACCGGAAACTGCAGGAACGTGTACCGCACGCTCGGCTTCTGCGGCGTCAGGAACATCCGGAACATCCCGTCCACCTCAGCCGTCCCAGGCTCCGAGTAATCCCCCCACACAAACACCTCGACATCCGCCTCCGCCGCGCCAGCACCCAACGCCCCAAAGTTCCGCGGCGGCACAACCGTCGGCATCGCCCTCCAGTCCGCCACAAACTTCGCCGCCGCATCCGGCGCACTGTCACTCCCCGTCGCCGCCGGTGCCGAAGCCGCAACCGCCCGCACCGCCCGCGTCAACGCCTGCGCCGCGTTCCACCCCTTCAACTCCACACCATTGATGAACACGAACGGAGTCTGGTAAATCCCCAGCTTCATCGCGTCCTCAACGTCCCGCGAGACCGGCTCCAACGTCTGCGGCGAGTTGATCAACGCCGCCATGTCCCGCGGATTGAACCCCATCGCCGTCGCCTGCGCATTCATCTGCGCATTCGAGAAATCTCCCCGCTGCTTGAACAACCAATCGTGCATCGCCCAAAACGCCGACTCGCCCCCCAGAATCCCCGCCGCCTCCGCGGCACGCGCCGCCCAGCACGCGTTCTCGTGATGCCGCCCCGGCGCGTTCGCGTTGCAGTCCGTGTTCAGCGGAAAGTGCTTGATCACCACCGACAGCGACAACCCGCTGTCCGCACGCAGCGCCTCAAGCTCATCCTCCAGCCGCCGGCAATCCTCGCACTGATACCCAACCCACATCACCACCCGAACCGCCGCCTGCTCCGGCCCCATCCGATACCGCCCCGCCAACGGATTCCGTTCCTCAACCCCCTTCACCTCAGCCCCAACACCAGCACCCGTCGCCGTCCCCGCCCCCGCCTGCACCCCCACCCCATCCCCCGTCTTGTCTTCCGGCTTCTGCCCCGTCGTCTCGTCCTTCTTCCCCTCTCCCTCCGTCATCTTCGTGATCGACTCCTTCAGCGCCGCGTCCGCCTTCTTCTTCGCCGACTCCTTCGCGCCCGCGTTCGCCGCCGCCAGCGTGCCAGACGAAATCATGAACACCGCCAACGCCAGCAGCGGCTGCCACCCCTTGATCGGATCACGCCCACGCCGCGACAACTCCGCCACCACCACAAACACCACGTTCGCCGCGTGCGTCACAAAGCAGTACACGCACGGCAGCTTCTCCGCGATCGCCACCCCCACAAACCCGACCGATGCCAACGCCCCCAGCAGAATGAACGCCCGCATCCCAGGCGACGTCCGCCCACGCGTCATCGGCCACGCCACGAGCATCGCAAAGAAGTACGCAAACCCCACAAAGCTCGTCGGCAACCCAATCCCCGGCACCTTCCCCCACACGCTCTTCGCCGCGGCATCGCACGGACTCCCCACCCCGCACCCCGGCATCTGCATCGCCCCGAAGTGGTGCAGCACCATGAACGCGCACGCCGCCACCGCCACGACCAGCGCCAGCACTCCCACCGCGCGCAGCGTCCCCGCGCTCTCAGCCCCAGACTGCATGTTCCTCACCGGTGCACCCATAGTTCGTCCTGCCTCACGCCCCTCGACTCACTCACCCGGAATGTACGAAATCGTCCCCTCCCACGGGCTGCTCGCCGTCGCGTACAGCTTCTTCGGAATCCGCCCCGCAAGGTACGACTGCCGCCCCGCCACGCACGCATGCCGCATCGCGTGCGCCATCATCACCGGCTCCCGCGCATGCGCCACCGCCGTGTTTAGCAACACCGCATCCGCCCCAAGCTCCATCGCCTGCGCCACGTCGCTCGCGCTCCCCACACCCGCGTCCACGATCACCGGATACCCCGGATCCCCCTGCTTCAGCAGCTCCAGGCACAGCAGAATGTTGTTCCGATTGAGCACCCCCTGCCCCGACCCGATCGGGCTCCCCGCCGGCATCACGCTCGACGCGCCGGCCTCCTTGATCCGCAGCGCGGCGATCGGATCGTCGCTCGTGTACGCCAACACCTTCAGCCCCTCGCGCACCAGAATCCGCGTCGCCTCCACAGTCCCCTGCGGATCCGGCAGCAGCGTCTTCTTGTCCCCCAGCACCTCCAGCTTCACCCAGTCCGCCCCCGGGTTCCCCAGTTGCTCCAGCAACTCCCGCCCCAGCAGCGACACCCGCACCGCGTCCTCCACCGAGAAGCACCCGGCCGTGTTCGGCAGAATCGTGTACCGCTTGGTGTCGACGAACTCCAGCAGGCTCTTCCCCTGCTCGTTGTACAGCCGCTCCCGGCGAACGGCAACGGTTACAACCTCGCACCCGCTCGCCGCGAGCGAGTCGCGCATGAGGTCGTACGTCTTGTACTTGCCCGTGCCTACCAGCAGGCGACTGCGAAAGCTGCGGCCCGCAACATTGAACGGCGTCTGCCCCGGTTCTTCGGTCGAAAAACTCATGCCCCAACCTTAGGGGCAAACCCGCCCGGAAGCACCACACCGGCCCTCATTCCCCGAGCACCTCGCGGGCCACGTTCCCAGGAAAGCACGGATCCCAGAGCATCGGCCTTCCCCTCGCCACGCACGCCTCGCGCAGGCCCTCTTGCCGCGTTCCCAGCACCGCCAGCAGCAACGCCCCGCGCTCGTGATCCGGGGAGAACTCCCGGAGCTCGGTCTCCCCGCACGGCGTTCCCGTCAGCCAGTCGCGCAGCCGTCGTTCGTCCCTTGTCCCTGCGCCCAGGCGCCTGAGCAGCCACTCGAAGCAGTCCATCGACACCTCCCCCTCCTTTGCACGGGTCGCCGCGATGTACAACGCCGCGTGGCCGGCGTACTCGTCGTGGATGTCGTACGCCTCCGCCGCCGCCAGCGCCCGGGTCCACTCCCCGCGCTCGATCGCGAGCTTCATGGCGATCGCGGGTACCTCTGTCACCTCCGCGTGCGCAGCGAACTGCTCCATGTCCCCCTTCGCGAGCGCCACGTGCGCCTGCAGTGCCTTTGCTTCCCGCGCTGCGACTTCCCGGTTCGCGCCGGCCGCGACCCAGCCTTCGACCGCTCCTGTTGCGAACGCCTCGGCCTCCTCGGTCCTGCCGTCCAGCACCATGAGCACCACGTGCTCTGCCGCCACCGAGTCCGACATTCCCCCAACGCCCGCCGCGTGCCTTCGTAGCGACAGCGCCTCGCCGTACCGCTTTAGCGCGACGAGCGAGGCCAGGCTTACCGACTCGGCCTCCTCCCAGATCGGCCACGGTGATGTGCCGCGGATCGACTCTGCCCGCTCGAGCGCCTTCTCCCACTCGCCCCTCGACGCGTACGAGCGTGCCAGACCCAACACCGCGAGCGGGGCCGCGCCCTCCTTGCCTCCTGCGGATTCCAGGAGCGAGCGTGCTTCGGCGCCAGATGCGCACACACCCGCCAGCAAGTACTCCGCCCCCGCGTCCCCCGGCAGCTCCGCGGCCAGTTGCCTGTACCGCGCTTCCAGATCCTGCATCGGATCCGCCGTCTGCATCGCCAGTTGCCACTCCCGATGGACATCCACCAACAGCGGTCGTTCCCCCAGCAACCCGGTCAGCATTCCCAGGTACTCCTGCGGATGCATCACTGCTCCGCACATCCGGAGCAACTCCGTATCTCGTGGCCATGATCTGAACACCGTTGCCGCGATGGCGTTCGCCCGTTCTTCGCCTATTGACGCCACCACATCTCCGTACCACTCCGTGAGCCGCCGGATCGAGAGCGCATCCCGGTGCACTGCGGAGGACGTTGACGACGAGACCTGCACCGTCGCCGGCGGTTCGGTGAACCGATCCTCGATACCGCCGAACGTGTGAAAGAGGCGGGGTGAGAAGACCTTGGTTGCCGCGTGCTCTGCGCCGAGACTTCCATCGCCGTACACAACGTCCTCAACCACCAACACGGCGCACCCGTCCGGGTTGATCACGAACGTGGGGGATGTAAACGGCCTTCCCCAGAAACCGGTCGTGATTGTGCAGCTCTGGCCGTCCGCGACCGCGGCGTTGTCGCTTCCGCCGATTCGCACTTCACCCTCGCTCACTCGCACCGCAACTGCTGAGTACGGCGGCAGCGCGTGCTTCCTTCCGTTCACCTCCACGGCGTATGAATCCGCCAACCCGTTCACCAGGTAGACCCGTCGGTTGGCCCCGATCCACGCTGACGCTCCCGCCCACGCCCCGATTGCCAGCACCGCCACCGCGGGCCCCACGTACCGGGCCAACCCGCGCGACCCTCCGAAGCTCACCGCCACGGGCGCGCCCAGGTCCAGCAGGTCCGCCCCTGAGCCACGCCCGCGTCCCGCGTCTGCTTCTGAGATTGCTCGGAGCTTTGCTGTGTCCAGTGCCCTCCGCCATTCCACGCCCCGCGCATCTGCCGCTTCAAGCAGCTCCAGCGCGGCATCGTGATTCCCTACTCCTTGAAATGCGCGGATCGCGAGCGACACCACGCCCCGCCGTTCCAGATCCTGGGCGTCCAGAATCTCATGCACCTTTTCCCATGCATCGGCCGCACGCCCGGTCCGGATCAGCAGCTGGGCAAGGCCGTCCTCCGCCACCGCGCCGGCTTCCATCTCGACTGCCCTGCGGAAGAACGCCTCCGCATCCTCGTTTCGGCCGCGTGCCTCGAGCGCCGTTGCGACGTTTACCACGACCTCCGCGGGCGCGTGCGGGTCGTCCCAGACTTCATCCGCAAACGCGACCAGGTGTCCGATCTCTGGGGCCGACACCACCACGCTCAAGACATTGACTGCATCTGCCGCGCTGCCGGACTCCGCG
>JBIKMF010000302.1:0-5379 GCA_044359425.1 Phycisphaerales bacterium | reverse complement strand
TTGTCGGCGTCTCCCTCCGCCTCGCCAAGCGATGGGCCCGCCCCGTTGAGGTACCGTCTACACTCCCCCCGTGAAACTCTCGCGCACACAGGCGAATCTCCTCTTCGTCACCCTCATGGCGGGCATTATGTCCGGTGTGATGTCGCTGGCTCTGGGGATCGCCTACTCCGGGTTTGGCCCGGCGCTCCGTGCGTGGCCGCAGAAGTGGTTCGTGGCCTTCCTCGTCGCGTGGCCCACCGCGTTCTTCGTTGTGCCGACGGTCCGCCGCATCGTCGACGCCGTCGCGAAGTGACCGCTCACGGGGTGCCGGTAAAGACCCACTTCTGAAGCGCCCAGTGTTCCGCGGCAACCATCACCGCGCACATCGCAACCCAGCCGAAGAGCTTCAACTCCGCCCACGCGTCTTCCCAGTACTCGCCGTTGAACCACGACAGAATGTCGGGCTTGAGCCAGAACTTGATGGCGTCGAAGAACCCTTCCCACGAATCAAAGATCAGCCAGCCGAGCCCGAAGTAGACAGGGAGGTTCGCAACCAGCAGGATGATCCAGTACGTTTCCAACCCGTGGCCCCCTCAGGCTCTACCACTCCGGTCCGCCGTTGTACCGCCCGTAGATGTCCGCCATCGCCTGCACCATCTCGCCGAGGGTGCAGTTCGCGAGTGCGCCGTCGACGAGGGCGGGCATCACGTTGGTCGCGTGGAGGCCGCTCTTGGCGACGTCGAAGCCCAGGTCGTTGACGGGCGTGAACGCGCTGCCGCGGCAGGCGGCGCGGATGTTCTCGAGCGCCTTGGCGACGGCCTTGGGATCGCGGCGGGCCTTGAAGGCCTTGAGGCGCGCGACCTGCTCGGTCTCGACGGTGGCCGGGATCTGGAGGATGTCGATGGGGCGCTTCTCGTCGTTGTCGGTGTAGGCGTTGAGGCCGACGATGACGCGGTCACCGGCTTCGCATTCTTCGCTGTAGCGGTAGCTGGCTTCGGCGATGCCGCGGCGGAAGTAGCCGCGGTTGATACCGGCGACGCAGGAGCGGCCGTAGGTTGTGCGGCGCTGGTAAGCGGGGTGGGACTCGAGCGGGTCACCCTTCTTGATGGCGCGGACGGAGGCCTTGGGACCGCCCTGGCCGTAGTCGCCCATGTCATCGATTTCGGCGATGAAGCGGAGGGCTTCTTCTTCCATCTTGTCGGTGAGCTGCTCGATGAACCAGGAGCCGCCGAGGGGATCGACGACGCGGGTGACGCCGGTTTCGTGGGCGAGGATCTGCTGCGTGCGGAGCGCAACGGTGACGGCCTGCTCGGTGGGGAGGCCGAGGGTTTCGTCCATGGAGTCGGTGTGGAGGGACTGGCAGCCGCCGAGGACGGCGGCCATGGCCTGGTAGGCGACGCGGACGATGTTGTTGAGGGGCTGCTGCTCGGTGAGGGAGCAGCCGGCGGTCTGGACGTGGGTCTTCATGAAGAGGGAGCGGTCGGACTTTGCGCCGTAGCGGTTCTTCATGGCGCGGGCCCAGATGCGGCGGGCGGCGCGGAGCTTGCAGATCTCTTCGAAGAACTCGTTGTGGGAGTTGAAGAAGAAGGAGAGGCGTGGGGCGAAGGACTCGAGGTCCATGCCGCGTTCGAGGCAGGCCTCGACGTATTCCATGCCGTCGCGGAGGGTGAAGGCGAGTTCCTGGGGCGCGGTGCTGCCGGCCTCGCGGATGTGGTATCCGGAGATGGAGACGCTGTTCCACTTGGGGACGAACTTGCTCTGGAACTCGATGGTGTCGACGACGAGCTTGACGCTGGATTCGGGCGGGTAGATGAACTCGTTCTGCGAGTGGAACTCTTTGAGGATGTCGTTCTGGAGGGTGCCGCCGAGGGAGGACCAGGAGATGGAGCGTTGGCGGGCCATGGCGAGGTACATGGCCCAGATCACGGCGGCGGGGCCGTTGATGGTTTGGCTGACGGTGACATCGCCGACGGGGATGTCGGCGTAGAGGCGGTGCATGTCCTCGATGGTGTCGATGGCGACGCCGCACTTGCCGACCTCACCCATGGAGAGGTCATCGTCGCTGTCGCGGCCCATGAGGGTGGGGAGGTCGAAGGCGGTGGAGAGGCCGGTGTTGGACTTGCCACCCTTGGCGGCGGCGAGGAGGTACTTGAAGCGTTGGTTGGTGTCGTCGGCGGATCCGAAACCGGCGAACTGTCGCATGGTCCAGACGCGAGTCCGATAACCCTCAGGGAAGAGACCCCGGGTGTAGGGGTACGCGCCGGGCTTGGCGATATCGCGATCGAGGTTGGCGAGGGAATCAGGCTGCGAAAACCCCTGCGCGGCGGGGCCGTACGCGGGATCGAGGACAATGCCAGAGATGGTGACCGCGTTGGGGTCGATGGGTGGGAGGGAGGGCGAAACGGCGCGAGAGGTCGTCGTCGGCATGGTGGTCATTTTACTGCCGGTCGGGCGGAAGTGGGGGAGATTCGGGCGGGATTCGTGAAAGCCTCGCAGAGGCGCCCGGAGCGGTCGAAAGCAGCACCTCGGAGGGGTGTGGGGAAGAACGGTGGGGTGGTGTGTGGCCGGGTGAGTGCGCTGCGGACGCGAGGGTCAGTCCTCGCCACGCCGACAAGCGCGGGATCGAGAATCGATATCCTGTTCCACGCGGCGGCAACGAACATCTCTTCTGGTCATCGCGCCGTAGTCAACCGAATGTACAAGGCTGCGACGGTGAAGCTCACGGTGAAACGACGAACTCGAGGGGGACTCTTGCGGATGGGGCGGAGGCGTGGGTCGAACAAGGACGAAGCGGAACGGAGCTACCTTCGCCTCTCTCGCAACGGATGGACCCACCGGAACGCTCGGTTCGAGTATGAGGACGAAGTGTTGAACATTGGACTCGGTCAAGGCGATGCACGCGACTACTTCAATCGCAACTCGATCGAATGGGAGGTTGTACGCCCGTGAACACCACTCAGAGCGTTCGGAGCCGCTTGAAGAACTTGTTTGTCAACCCTCCGGAGGGGTCGCGGTGCTGGGGCGGGAGCGACGAGCTGCTAATCCGGCGCGAAGTCTTCGCGGAGCACCTCTACGGCAAGAAGGAGTTGACGCCGGCGGATCATTCCGAGTTGATCGAAGAGGTACTTCATGAAGCACTCGAGGTGCTTCCGAGTGCTGATAGTTCCAGTTACATCTCCTGGCTGGTTCAACTCGGTGCGACGTTTGGCTACACGTCAGCATCGGCACGGCTTCTGATTCAGCTTGTGCTTAGGCTGGGTCACCACACGCATGAAGAGCTTGTTGCGCAACTTGACAAGTTCCAGATGCCGCTCGCGATATCGACCTTCGTCTTTGTGGCCAAGAATCGGAAACTCCTCTTGAGTAATGAGTTTGGTGACAAGGGCGACGCGATGGCCAGAAAGGCTGTCTGGGCTTTGGGCAAACTCGAACGCGACCAGAACAGTGCGGAAGCCAACGCCGGGCTGCGCGAACTCGCGGAGTTCAAGGACCGCAAGGTGGCGAGATACGCGACATCGATGCTGAAACGCGGCGAGTGCTGAGGTGGCGGGTGCCCGAGCCAATGCGCCGGCGCGGTTGGGAAAGGAGCGAGGTGTGAAATCCGAGCGGTTTGCGGCCACATGGGCGGTCTCGCGCACGCGAGTGTGGCGGAGCGAATGTCACGACACGCGAGGGAGAACGGTGTCGAACGAATCAGGAGAGGAGGTTTCGTGAAGATCAGCACATCGGAGATTCGAGCGATCGTCGACGTCCTGTGTCGACACCCTGAGGCCACGGGCAGGACGGAACTCGAGATTCATCGCGACTTCTATTGGTCCGTGCCCAATGAGGCGGAGGTGCCCGATGATCCGGGGGAACTCACCGTGGGGAGTCTCGCGGATGAGTGGGAGTGGCTGAAAGGGATGGTCGCGGATGAAGACAAGGCTCTCGGTTATGGCTTCGTCTGGCTCGGTGCCGTACTTCGAGAAGTTGGGCGAGAGACCGTTCACTAAGGGAGTGGCGGACACGAGACGTGGGGGGGCGTGGAGCGTCGCGGAGGATGTTGATCTGTAGAGGCACGGGCCCGGGGGGCGGTCGCCGGACGGAGCACGGCGGAGCGGGCGAAGCTGATTGAAATGGGGTTCTCATGAGTGCACTTATATCAATCGATGAGCATGTGTGCTGCTTTCTAAACGGGGCTCTCTTTGAGGTTGTCCTGACTTCGATACAGTCGACGGATCCTCCCGTCGCAGCAGCACTCGAAGTGGCCATCGCTGTCGACTTCATACTACTGGAACGCCAAGAGCCTGAAACAAGGGAGAAGCTCCGAAGGCTCATCCACGAGCGCTTTGAGGAGCTGCTCCGGCGGGGGGCTGACGACCCAATCTCGAAGGAGCATGAGGGCATCTGGCCGTGGTACGAGAAGAGTGTGGAAGAAGTAGTTCACATGTTTCGAACCGGCACGAGTCCGCCGCCACCCGACGGGCCCGTGCGCGCGAAGTGAGGCTGGGATGAGCGGTTCGCGAGGCGGCATTGCGTTTGCCGCGGCGAGCTACGACGAACGCTCACCAAGAGCGGAGCGTCCGCGGCCGTGCTCGAACGAGGGGGCAACCGCGGGCCAGGGCGTGGGTTGTGCACGGTTGCTCAGTGGCCTCAATCGCCGGCCCGGCTTGAAGAGGGGGAGGGCTTGGGGTGCGGGACGAAGCTGGGTGGTGTGTTGGTGCTGAAGGTCGACCATGCCTAAAGGCATGGCCTACAAGCGGGCAAGCCCGTTGAAACGGGCTGAAGAGGCGATAGGCCGTAGTCCCTAGGCCATAAGAAGTGCGGTGATGGGCTCGGAGAAGGAGTGAGGATGTTAGATGTATGTGATTAATCGGGCTTCTGCCACACCTTCGGTGTGGAGGGTTGTGTTGGGGTGGACCGGTGGTGTCGCTCGAAGACTCGCTTCCACCGCCGGTTACTGACGTTCTGCACTACGGGCTGGAAGAAGGCCAGAGGGACCGCAGGTCGGAGGGAGATGGGGCGGGGTGAGTGCGTCCGCCCTCAGGCGGGCGAGAGAGTGAAGAACAGGGCTACCGGTGGCTTGCTGGCAAGGCCTCGCTGCGCCACCGGCAACGGGCGTGCGCCCGAAGCGGGCGGAAGAGAGGCGGAGGTCAGCGGGAAAAGTGCGCGGGGTGTGGGGAGTTCGTAGTGAAACCGAAGCGGGTTTGGTTGCACCGGAGGGGCTGCGCGGCTTGAAGGGGGTGAGAAGAGGAGCGTGGAGTTGTGTTGGCGGTCGGGTCGTTCGTTCCTCTGCCCCTCGCGGGGCAGGACGGAGTGGGGGGAGTGGTTCGACGGGTTGCGCGATGCTCAGAGCAGCATCGCTTCACCCGTCGCTACACTCCGGCGCCCCGCTGGGGCGAGGATGGTGTGGGGTGGGTG
>JBIKMF010000301.1:0-5392 GCA_044359425.1 Phycisphaerales bacterium | reverse complement strand
ACGTCCACAAGGGCCTCTACAACCACCGTGGCGCCTTCACCCGTGACGACGACCAGACCATCGTCGCCGTCCGCTTCCACGGCGTCTGCGAGATCGACCCCGCCCCCGCGACCCAGTACGCCACAGCCTGATCCCGCCAGTAGACTGTTCGCATGGATATCAGCGAACTCTCCCGCCGCGGGTTTCTCGGCGCCGCAGGCTCTGCCACCTTCGCCTTCCTCGCCGGTCGCGCCGTCGCGGGCCCCTTCGCCCACGACCCCGACGCCTTCCCCGTTCCCGCCGACAAACGCTTCACGCCGGAGTGGCTCGACTCCCTCCGCGCCCGCGGGTCGCCCCTCACGGCTTCCGGCCCCGACCTCGCCCACATCGGTATGCCCATCGGCGGCGTCGGCTGCGGCCAGGTCTACCTCTCCGGCGACGGCCGACTCTGGTGCTGGGATGTCTTCAACCTCCCGCCCGCCCGCGAATGGTCCGACAGCGCCGGCACGCTCTACGCCAAGCCCGCGGCGGTCACCTCACCCATCGACTTCAACGTCGCCCTCACCAACCCCGACGGCTCTCGCCGCCCCCTCAACCAGAACGGCTTCCCCTCGACCGGCATCACCTTCGTCGGCCAGTACCCCATCGCCACCGTCAGCTACCACGACCCCAAGTTCCCGGCGAAAGTCCGCCTCACCGCCTTCACACCCTTCTGCCCACTCGAAGTCGAAGACTCCTCACTGCCGTGCACCGTCCTCAGCTACGAGATCACCAACTCCGGCACCGCGCCGCTCACTACCGAGCTCATCGCCTCGCTCCGCAACCCGGTCGCGCACGCGACCGCGAAGCCCGACGACGTGATCCGCCGCAACGAGCGGCGCGCCGGCTCACCGCTCACGCTCCTCTGCCGCGCCGACGCCGCCCCCCGCGCGCCGATCCCCGACGAGCGGCCCGAGATCGTCTTCGACGACTTCGAGACCGGCAGATACGAAGGCTGGACCGCCACCGGCACTGCCTTCGGCACAAAACCCCGCATGCTCGCCGACATCGCGCGATACCAGGGCAACCTCAACGCCCACGCCCAGGGCCTCGTGAACTCGCACGAATCCCGCTCGGGCGAGGACGTCCGCGCCGCCGACGCCCACATCGGCACGCTCACCAGCCGCGAGTTCGTGATCGAGCGGACGTTCATCTCGTTCCGCATCGGCGGCGGGAAGCACCAGGGCCAGACCTGCATGAACCTTCTCGTCGACGGCGCAACGGTGCGCACCGCGACGGGCAACAACGACAACGCGATGCGCCTGGAGAACTGGAACGTCGCCGAGTACGCCGGCCGCACGGCCCGCCTCCAGATCGTCGACGGCTGGCGGGGCGAATGGGGCAACATCGGCATCGACGACATCGTGCTCCGCGATACCGAGCGTGCCGCGCCGTACGAACTCGCCGCGGCCCCCGACTTCGGCACCATGGCCCTCGCCCTGCTCGACGCCCACCCCGACGCCCGCGTCGTTCCCCTCTCCGACCCCGCCGCGCACCCCGCGGGCGAACTCCGCGTCGCCCTCACGCTCGCGCCCGGCGCATCCACCACGATCCGCCTCGCCATCGCGTGGCACTTCCCCAACCTCGACCGCTCCGCGCTCTCCTTCATCGACGGCATCGCCAACCTCAAGCGCCACTACGCGGCACGCTTCGCCGACGCCGGCGCGGTCACCGCGTACGTGGCTGAGCACCCCGAACTCCTCGACCGCACGCTGCTGTGGCGGGACACCTGGTACGACTCAACCCTCCCGTGCTGGTTCCTCGAGCGCACGTTCTGCAACGTCTCGGCTGCCGCGACGAGCACCTGCTACCGCTTCGACAACGGGCGTTTCTACGGCTGGGAAGGCACGCACTGCTGCCCCGGCACGTGCACGCACGTCTGGCAGTATGCGCAGGGCCTGGCCCGCGTCTTCCCGCAGCTCGAACGCTCACTTCGCCGCGACATCGACTTCGGCTCCGAGTTCAACGCGGACACCGGCCTCATCCACTACCGGGGCGAGGCCGCCCGCTCGCTCGCCATCGACGGTCAGTGCGGCACCATCATCCGCGCGTACCGCGAGCACACGCTCTGCACCGACGACGAGTTCCTCCGCGCCGTCTACCCCAACGTCAAGAAGGCCATGCAGTTCGTCATCGCACGCGACCCCCAGCGCCTCGGCATCCTCGAGGGCGAACAGTACAACACCCTCGACACCTCCTGGTACGGCCGTATCGCGTGGATCAGCTCGCTCTACAACTGCGCCCTCCACGCCGCCGCGGCACTCGCGCGTGACGCCGGCGACGAGGAGTTCGCCGCCACCTGCTTCGACATCACCGAGGCCGGGCGAAGCCAGCTCCCCACGCTCTTCAACGGCGAGTACTTCATCCACGCCCCCGACCCGAAACGCCCCGACGCCAACAGCACCGGCAACGGCTGCCACATCGACCAGATGCTGGGCCAGTCCTTCGCGCACCAGAACAACCTCCCACGCGTCACCGACTACGGCACGAGCTACACCGCCCTCGCTTCGCTCTACCGCTACAACTTCGCCCCCGACATCGGCCCGTACCGCCGCTTCATGGAGCAGCGCATCCAGGGTGGCCGCTGGTACGCCATGCCCGGCGAAGGCGGTCTGCTGATGTGCACGTGGCCCAAGGGCGGGAGCGATTCCGCCACAGGCAAGAGCGGCGACGCCTGGGCCGCGGGCTATTTCAACGAGTGCATGACCGGTTTCGAGCACCAGGTCGCGAGCCACATGATCGCCGAGGGGCTGATCACCGAGGGCCTCGCGATCACGCGCATGATCCACGACCGCTACAGCCCCAACCTCCGCAACCCCTACAACGAGGTCGAGTGCTCCAACCACTACGCCCGCGCGATGGCGAGCTACGGCTCCTTCGTCACCGCGTGCGGCTTCTCCCACCACGGCCCGAGGGAAGAGATCGGCTTCGCCCCGCGAATCTTCGCGAAGCACGGCGATCTCGCCTACATCGGTCACTTCCGCGCACCGTTCATCGCGAGCGCCGGCTGGGGCACGTACTCGCAAACCTTCGCGTTCAACCCCACCGAGACCGAGCAGACCATCCGAGTCGTCCACGGCTCGCTCACGATCCGCACCCTCACACTCACGGCCCTCGGACCTCGGAACAGCGACATCTCACGCCTGCACGTCACACGCGCCGACGGATCCGTCGAGCTCCCGCGCGTCGGGATCATCTCGAAGGCGACGCCGGTGACCACCTCGGGAAGCGGGACCCACACCATCCGCGCGCACGACGACCCCATCGTGCTCCGCGCGGGCGACTCCCTCACCTTCGTTGTCTCCAATCCGACCTGATCAGCAGCCCGAGTCCCACCTACCGAAGAACTCGATCACGTCATCTCCGTCGACGCCACCGTCGCCGTTGAAGTCCGCGCCGATCAGTCCCGCGTCCCAGTCGGCGAAGTACGCGATCACGTCGTCACCGTCGACACCGTCGTCGCCGTTGTAATCCGCCGGGCACGCGTTCTCGCACGTCAGCCCGAACACGCTGAAGTCGTCGATCGCCGCTTCCACCAGCGATCCCGTCCCCAGGTCCGACGCCGTGAACCGAATCCGCATCGACGCCGTCGCCGTCATGCCGATCGCCGAGAGCGGAATCTGGTGGTACACCCAGTTGCCCGTGTTCTGCGTCGCCGGCCCGATCGTCGCCGCCGTCACCCACGTGCCACCGCTGTTGTTGCTCAGCTCCACCGTGAACACGTCCGTGTTCGGCGCGCCGCCGCGGCTGTTGTCGTACCAGCGCCAGTACCCGATCGTCGGGTTCTCCACGCCCAGCGCGCTGAACGTCGTGCTCGTCAGCACCGTCGAACCGTTGTCCACATCCGCCTCGCCCGCGCTCGTCGCGTTCGTGCCTTGCCCGGTGAAGTAGCAGTTGCTCAGCGGATCCGGCGAGTGATCGAACTCGGGCTGCGCGCCCGTTCCCAAGGGCTCGCCGTGGGTCCACGCGCCCGCGACGGCGTCACCGCTGACCGTCCAACCGGGCGAAACCTCAAACGACTCCGTGAGCGTCGTCACGACCTCGCCCACCTCGGTGAGGTAGACCCCGGTCCCACCGGTCGCCGGCAGCCCCGCCACCACCGAACCGGCGACACCCTGCACGTAGTACTGCCACTCCTCGCCGCACCCGCCCGTGTTCAACTGACCCGTGAACACACCGCCCCCCAGGTGCGCCATCGCAGCCTGCGTAAAGGGACCCACACCCCCTCGCCTCGAGTACAGGCTCATCTGCACCGCGTTCACCGGCACACCCGCCGAGGCCGCGCGCACGCTCACCAGCACCGAATCACCCGCCGGCACCACCGTCGGCACCGGCTCCATCAGCGTCAGCCCGAGCGCGGGCGCCGCCGACAACTGCACGCTCAGCGTGTACAACTGCGGCTCCGTCGGCGCTCCATTCTCCAGCACCCGCACAGAGAACGTCCCGCCGCCCGACGTCGCCGCGTTCAACGTTTCGACCAAGCCCGCGCCCGTCGCGTCCGAGCTCGCGATCAGCACGCCCGAGCCGTTGTACACCTCCACCACGAGGTCCGCGATGCTCGCGCTATCCGTGAACTCTCCGAAGCAGCACGACCCCGAGAATCCCGCACAGTTCTGCGGCGCATCCTCGTACGCCAGCCCCACGGGCGCGGCGGTAATCGTCAGCAGCCCACCCACCGACGTCGTGAACGTGTACCAGTCCTCGTCACCATCGCCGTGGATCGAAACCGTCGACCCGTTCGCGATCGCCGGCGCGGGCGGCACGCCCACCGTCACCACGTTCTCCACCGCAACGCTCCCGATCGGCGTCGCCTGCGCCAGGCTCCCGTCCGGCTCGTTCACGTCACCGTACCGCGCGTGCGCGCCCCGGATGTCGTCGTGCCGCGGGCCGTCGTACGCCGTCGAGACAAACGGCTCCATCAGCTTCGTGTTCTGCACCGGGCACACGTGCGGCTGCCCCATGCCGTGCCCGTGCTCGTGCGACAGCACGTTCCGCAGCCGCAGGGAGTTCGTCCCCAGGTTCTCGAAGAAGTTGTCCCCCGTGTCGATCACCATGTCGCCGGAGTTGGGGTAGTAGTTGTACGCGAGGACGCCGCTGTTGCCGTCGATGAACTTCCCGCCCAGCCGCAGGTCGCCGCGCACACCGAGCACACCATCGGAACCCACCATCACCGCGCCGTCGTCGTTGGGCTCGTAGATGTAGGTAACCCCGGTCAGCTCCCCCCACCGCGCGAACACGCCGTGGTACAGGTTCTGCCACTGCTGCGTGTTGCCGCCGTAGATCGCGTTCATCCGCGCAAACAGATCAGAAGGCGCAACCCCCTCGCCGATGCCGTTGGGAATCTCCGTCCCGTCCGGCACGAACGAGTACGTCA
>JBIKMF010000300.1:0-5399 GCA_044359425.1 Phycisphaerales bacterium | reverse complement strand
GTCCCCATCGTCCGCCCCATCGGCGGCCACGGCATCTTCCTCGACGCCCAGGCCATGCTCCCGCACATCCCGCGCGACCAGTTCCCCGCGCAGGCCCTCGCCGCCGCGCTGTATGTCGAATCGGGCGTGCGGGCGATGGAGCGCGGCGCGGTCTCCAGCGGCCGCAACCCCGACACGGGCGAGAACATCTTCCCGAAGCTCGAGCTCGTCCGCCTCACCATCCCCCGCCGCGTCTACACCCAGGCCCACATGGACGTCACCGCGGAATCCATCATCGAACTCTTCAACAACCGCGAACGCGTCGTCGGCTTGAAGTTCAACTACGAACCCAAGTACCTGCGGTTCTTCCAGGCAACGTTCAAACCCACCGTCGGCAAGAAGGTTCTCCTCGACGATCCCGCCGCCGCCAAAGCCTGCTGCGGCGGCTGCACGTGCAAGAACGCCCCCGCGGCCACACGCGACTGAACGTCCCGCGATCCCGTACGCGAATCTCATCGGCGTCGCCGTGCCCAGTTCGCACGCCCTCGCCGTTCGCCAACGGATAGTTAGGTCTTGTTGTTGTCGGGTTGATGCTCGCCCCGCAGCTGGGTTCAAGGAAGATAACTTATGATGTTCTCAGACGTTGTGGTACCATCCGGCGACGGAGACGCCCCCCGATCCGAGGCCAAGGAGTTATCAATGATCGGTCGCCACACGCGTGTATCGAAGTTCATGGGTTCGGCGGGGCTCCTCGCCGGCGCCCTTCACCTTCTGCCGCTGGCCGGTACAGCCAACGCCCAGTGCGTGCCGGCTACTCCCGTCGGAATGCAGTTCGCGACGGCGACGCTTTCCCAGACGTGCGGAGGGTCGTGGGTCGTCTCTCGTGCCATCGACACGCACCCGGTGACCGGGTGGGCGATCTACGAGAACACAGCGTGCGGCAGTCTGGAGTTCACGTTCAACCAAACAGCCGCGTTCGAGACTGTGACCAACATCATCGATGCCGCGCCGGGCCAACCCGTCGTGCTTGAGATCTCGCTCTTCAGCGGCGGATTTCAGGGCAACGTCGCACCCCACTCGCTGGGGTTGTTTCGTCTTTCTGTGACCGGTGATGCGAGATCAACCTTCGCCGACGGGCTGCAGACCGGCGGCGACGTCACCGCGAACTGGGTGGTGCTGATCCCCGAGTCGGTGAGCGCGACGGGCACGACCAGCGCGGGGGTCGCGACCAATGCCGCACCGCCGACGCTCACCGTTCAACCCAACGGCTCGGTGCTGGCCGGGGGCGCATCGCCCGAGTACACGAGGTACACGATCCGCGCCGCCTCGCCCCTTTCCGTCGTGACCGGCCTTCGCCTCGAACTCTTCGACGAGAACGGAACGTCGAACGCCATTGCGCTCGGTCTTCCAACGGGCGGCACCGGGCGTGCGATCAACGGGAACATCGTCCTCCGTGAGCTCTCCCTCGGTACCCGCCCCTGCATCGAGGTTTGCAATCAACCCGCCGCGGCAATCGCCTGCCCGACCGGCACCGCCGAGTTCACCGTCGGCGCGGGAGGCATCGGGCCCTTCTCCTACGCGTGGCAGGTCGAGGATCTCGGCTTCCCCGGCGGTTGGCGCGATCTCTCCGATGGCCCGCTCACCATCGACAGTGTGTACTACGCCGACGTCTCGGGCTCCGCGTCCGGCACGTTGCAGGTTCAGCTCGTCTCCCCAGACACCTCCCGCCGGTTCCGCGCCGTCGCCACCGGCTCGTGCGGCTCCGCGACGAGCCAGCCCGCCACCCTTCGCATCTGCCTCGGCGACTTCAACTGCGACAACGCGATCGACGGCGACGACGTCATCGGCTTCTTCGCGTCGTGGGACGCCAGCCTCATCGAAGGCGATGTAAACGGTGACGAGAGCGTCGACGGCGACGACGTCATCGCGTTCTTCGGGGCGTGGGACGTGGGCTGCTGATCGTTTCCAAACCACCGCTGAGGCAGGGGTCTAAAGGGAGCGAGCTGCGACAGGCCAAAGAACAGGCTTCTTCGCTCTTCCCTATGGCGTATGGCCTCACCACTATGGCCTTCTTCTCACCGCTCCGTCGGTAGCCCCACCGGCACGCTCGTCGGCTCGTTCGGCGGCGGGCTCACAAACGGCAGGTACTCCCACCACGCCTTGTCGCGGCTGAACGCCGGGTACATGTACCCGCCCTGAGCCGCGAAGACCTGCGTCGTCCCCTTGTACCACAGCAGCCACGCCTTCTGGTCGTACTGAAAGTCCTGCCCCGTCAGACACCGCAGGCTGAACAGCGTGTTGCGGTTCACGGCGAGATTCGGATCCCCCAGCGCCGTGATCAACTGCTCCACCACCTTGTTCTCCGCGTACTGACCCAGCGCCAGCGCCGACTCCAGCCGAACCTCGTACTCCGGCTCCTTCTCCGCGTCCAGCGTCTCCAGCAGCGCATCGACCGACGCCGGGTAGTGCAGCCTCTGCAACCCCCGCGCCGCCTCCACACGCACCGAGATATCCGAGTCCTTCAGACGCTCCACCAAGATCCCCGCGTCCTCCGGCTGGCCGTGGATCGCGATCGCTCGCACCGCCGCCGCCCGAACCCCGGGATCCGTGTCCTTCGCGTTGTCCCTGAACAACGCCATGTACACCGGTTCGCCCGCGAACGGAGCTCCAGCGAGCAGCAGCGTCCCGCGATACCGGTTGTTCGGGTCGTACGGATCAATCGCCCACGCCGCGGCCTCCGAAGGCGTCGGCCCGGCAAACGTATCAAACACGCTGTTCGCACCCGGTTTGATATCCAGTTGCGGCGCATCGCACCCCGCCAGCGACAACACCCCAACCAAAGCCAACGCCATTCCCTGACGGCTCTTCATGCTCGCAGTATATCGACGCCCCCCAGCCCCCGCCCAAATCCCCGCCCTCACTCCTGCCGCAACGCCTTCGGTGGCGACAAGAGCTCCTGGAAGATGAACGCCCGCCGCCAGTCGCCGGGGCCCGGCCTAAATCCGCGACCACCCCGAGCACTCGAAGCCGCCACCGCATCCGGAACCAGCCGATGCGTCGAGGACTCGCCTTCGTGCGGGTCCACCGACTCCGCCCGTGCGACCGGTCGCTGCTGCTGAACCGGCTGTTGCACCGGCCTCGCCTGCGGTGGCTTCTGCTGCTTCTGCTGCTTCTGTGCCTTCTGCGGCTTCTCCAGAGGTCGCGCCGACCCGCGCGTGGTCTGTGTCTTCCCGAACGGCTGCCCCACCGGACCCGGCGCCGACGTTGTCTGCCGCGCCGGCATCGGTGCCGGTGCACTCCGCGCGGGCGACATCTGCGGCTGCTGCTGCACCTGCACCCGCGGCTGCTGATGAACCGTCGGCGGCACGCCCTGCTGCGCACTCGCCGCCCGCTGCCGCCTCAACTCTTCAATCTGCGCCCGCCGCTGCGCCGCCAACTCCTCCAGACGCTGCGCAGCCGACTTGTTCGAAGTATCCGCCATCGGAGGCCGTCCGACCGCAACCGCCTCCGGTCGCTCCTGCACCGACCCGGGCAACGGCCGCCCCAGCCGCAACGCCTCGTCCTCGGCCCGCTTCGCCAGCTCCATCTGCCGACGAAGCTCCGCCTGCTCCTTCGCGGCCTTCACGATCTTGCCGACCGCGATCGCGCCGATGATCAACACCCAAATGGCAATCTTGAGGGTGTTGGGGTTGAGCCAGTTCTGACTGTTCTGCGCGAGGTACATCACCCCCCAAGCGTATCAGCCCCGCCGCTCATCCGCGACCGGCCCCCGCCTGGGAACCAAGACCACATCCCCCGGCCCCGGGGCCTCCAGCCGCACCCCGTACACCCGGTCCAGCACCCTCGACCCCACCACATCCTCAATTGACCCGTCCGCCTCCACGCCCCCCTCTCCGTTCAACACCAGCGCCCGATCGGCATACCGCATCGCCACCGTCAGGTCGTGGACCACCGCCACCACGCACAACCCCCGGTCCGCCAGTCCCCTGAGCAACTCCAACACCCCCATCGCCTGCGCCGGATCCAGCGACGCCACCGGCTCGTCCGCCAGCAGCACCTTCCCCCGCGCCTCCCCCCCGGCCGCCCCCAACCCAACCGCCCCCAACCCAACCGCCCCCAACCCAAGCTGCGCCAACGCTCGCGCCACAGTCGCCCGTTGCTGCTGCCCCACGCTTAGTTCGCTGAACACCCGCCCCCCCAACGCCTCCATCCCCACCGCCCTCATCGCCCCCTCCACGACCCCTTCTTCCACGCCCGCTTGCCCGTACCGCCCCAGCCCAACAACCTCCGCCACCGTAAACCCAAACTCCACCACCGACCGCTGCGGCACATACGCCAGCCGCGCCGCCCGCTCCCGGCCCCCGTACGCCCCTAGCGGCCTCCCGCACAACTCCACCTCTCCGGAGGTCGCCCCTCGCGCGCCCACCATCGCACGCAGCAGCGTCGTCTTCCCCACTCCATTGGGCCCCAGCACGACGGTGAACGTCCCCTCCGCAAACGCCGCACTCACCCCGCGCAGCACCACCCGCGAGTCAAACGCCACCGTGAGGTTTGTTACACGCATCGTCACGCCCACCAGCGTAGCGATCTCCCCGCCGCCGCACCCTCCCCCCGGTGCTCACCGACCCTCCCACGCTCCCGGAGGCCCACGTGTACCGACTCGCCGCCAAACCACACACCCCCCTCTCCAAACTCACCATCGATGGCCCCTCCGCCAGCGGCAAGAGCTCCGTTTCCCTTCACATCGCCGCCGCGCTCTCGGGTATCCCGATGCTCACCGGCCGCCACTACCGCAGCGTCACCCACGCGCTGATGACCCGGGGCATCGACCTCAAGGACCAGCCGACCCTCTCCCGTGAGATCGCCCGACTCCCCCTCCTCCTCAACGAGAGCGCCATCCTCGTCGTCGACGGCCACTGGTTCCCCGACTCCGTCATCGAGTCCAAAACCGTCGAAGCCTCCGTCAGCGATGTCGCCAACAACGACGACGTCCGCTCCGCGCTCATCGCCCTCCAGCAAGACTTCGTCGCCCGCTTCGCCACACCGGAATCCCCCGTCATCATCGAAGGTCGCGACGCCGGCACCCGCATCGCCCCCGACGCCCCCCTCCGCTACTTCCTCTCCGCCTCCGCCGAAGCTCGCGGCAAGCGCCGCTCCGGTCAACGCTCCGACGCCAACCTCTCCGAAACCCAACGCGCCATCATCGAACGCGACCTCAGAGACTCCGGCCACGACCGCGCCACCGAAGACACCCCCGGCCTGATCGTCATCCACACCGACGAACTCTCCCAGCCCCAGGTCGTGGCCCGAATCATGCAAGACCTGGTTCGGGCGTGACCCCCTCCCCCCATCACCCCTCCCCGCCACCCCCCTCCCCCTATACTCCACCCATGTCCACACTCCGAACAATCGCCGTCGCT
>JBIKMF010000299.1:0-5418 GCA_044359425.1 Phycisphaerales bacterium | reverse complement strand
GGTGCCACGCACGAGGGCGCGTCCGGTGGGGAAGACGGTGAGGACCATGCCAGCGTGCTCGTCGCGGAGTGATGCGCGGAGCATGTGCGGGGTGAGTTGCACGCTCGCGACGCGTTCGAGTCTGGCCGCGAGCGTGACGAGATCAACCCCCCCACTGCCGGGCGGGGGGACCTGTATGGTGTGTTGACCGCAGAGCGCGGCGGCTTCGACGTCGTCGGGCGATTCGAGGAGTTCGTAGGTACCGGCCTCGCAGCAGGGGCACTCGGGGTCCTTGAGGCCCTGGATGGGAACGGTTCGGAACGCCAGATCCCAGATGTCGAACTCGGCGAGGGTGGGCGTGATCTCGGCGTTGACCAGCAGGCGGATGACCATCGAGGCCTGGAGTGCTCCGACGGTTTGCACCGCGGGCCCGAAGACTCCGGCGGTGTCGCAGGTTGGCGTGGAGCCGGGAGCGGGGATGGTGGGCGCGATGCAGCGGAGGCAGGGGCCGATGCCTGGGAGGATGGTTGCGGCGGTGCCTCGGGTTGCGACGACTCCGCCGTAGACGAGGGGGAGGCGGTGCTTCACGGCGAGGTCGTTGAGCAGGTACCGTGTCGCGAAGTTGTCGGTGCCGTCGACGACGACCATGGGTCGTGCGTCGCCGAGGACGACGCGTTCGGCGTTGCGGTGGGTGAGGTCATCGACGACGGCTCGCACACCGGTGTGGGCGGAGATCACGCGGACGCGAGCGGCGACGGCGGCGGCCTTCGGGGAACCGGCTTCGGCGTCGCTCTCGTCGAAGAGGCACTGGCGGTGGAGGTTGCTGAGTTCGACGACGTCGCGGTCGATGACGGTGAGGAAACCGACTCCGGCACGGGCGAGCGTGTCGATGACGGCGCATCCGAGCGCGCCGCAGCCGACGACGACGACGTGGGACGCCCCGAGGGCTCGCTGCCCGTCGGGACCGATCTGCGGCAACAGCGTCTGTCGGTGGTACCGTGCCATACCTCAGCGTACGCATGGACCCCGGACGACGGGGGGCCAACGATCCCCGATGCAGCCTCCGAAACCATGGACCCCACCGACCCCGACCCCTGCGCGATTTGAGGGGAATGGCCTTGTGCTTCGGGCGTTTTCTCCGGATGACGCTCCGGCGATGTTCGAGGCGGTGGAGGAATCGCGGGCGACGCTGCTGCCGTGGCTGACGTGGGCGCGAGACGAGCACACGAGCGTGGAGTCGTCGCGGGCGAGCATCGAGTTGTTTGCGAAAGCGCGCGAGCGTCTGTTGGATCCGAGTCTGGGGACGATTTTCGGCGCGGTGACGGGTGTGTTTTGCCAGCAGACGGGCGTGCTGCTGGGGGGTACGGGGGTCACGCGGATCAATGCCGCGAAGCACATCGGGGAGATCGGTTACTGGGTGCGGCAGTCGCGTCGTCGCGAGGGGATCTGTGCGCGGGCGGCGGCGGCGATGATCTCGTGGTGTTTCACGCCGCAGGAGCGAGGGGGATTCGGGTTGCGGCGGATTTTCCTGTTTGCCGCGGCACCGAACGTGGGATCTGCGGGGGTTGCGCGGAGGCTGGGGCTGAACCAGTGCGCGTTGCTGCGGAAGGAGCGGTTTGAGATCGGCTACGGGTGGGTGGACACGGTGATGTGGGACGTGTTGCCGGAGGAATGGGACACGGCGCAGCACCGGCTCACGCGCGGGTGAGTGTGATGACGACGACCTCGGGCGGGACGCCCCATCGCACGGGGACGATGGAGGTGCCGATTCCTCGCGAGACGAGGACGGGGTAGGCGGGCCCTTGGACCAAGCCACCGGCGTACTTGCTGCCGAAGGCGCTGGGAACGACGGGCGTTCCGAGGAGTGGGAGCTTCACTTGTCCGCCGTGGGTGTGACCGGCGAGCATGAGGTCGACGCGGTGGTTGAGCTGCGGGAGTTCGGCGGTGTCGGGTTCGTGGGCGAGGAGCAGTCGGGGCATGGAGGCGGGGATTTTCGCGAGGGCCGCGTCGAAGTCCACGAAGCCCATCTCGAGGTCTTCGACGCCGGTGATGGCGAGACCGGATGCGGGAGCGGTGTCGGTGAAGCGTCGGTCGGCGGCGTCGATGTAGTGCGGCCGGTTCTCGACGATGACGACGCCCGCGTCTTCGAGTGCGCGGCGGATCTGCGTGGCGCCGGCGTACCAGTCGTGGTTTCCAAGGACTGCGAGCGTGGGGATGCGTTCTTCGATGAAGGGCGCGAAGATGGCTGCCGCGGCGGGCGCGAGGCGGGGATCGTTGTGGACGTAGTCACCGGCGAGGAGGACGACATCTGGGCGTGCGGCGAGGGCGGTGCGTACGACGCGTCGGAGGTAGGTGGCGGGGACTCGTGCGCCGAGGTGGGTATCGGCGAGGAGCGCGAGCCTGAGGCCGTCGAGTTCTAGGGGGAGGTCTCGGATGGGCACGGAGTACGGGGTTGTGCGGAGATCCCAGGGTTCGACGAGCGTGGCGTAGGCACCGGACCCCGCGACGGCGGTTGCGCCGCCGGTGAACGCGCCGTTCACGATGAATCGGCGGCGCCCGTGGCTCACGTCTCCTGCGCGCGGCGAGGGGCCCGCGAGTGCACCGCGGATGCGCCACAGGAGCAGCGTGGGGGCAAGGATCGCGGCCCAACCGAAGCCGATGGCGAGCGGGGCGGCCCACGCGCCGGCGAGCGTGCGGTGGGTCAGTGTTCGCGCGAGGACCCAGCCCGGGAGGCAGAGGGTCTGGACGGCGTTGGAAGCGATCTTGATGGCGGGGTGCTGGGCGGATCCTGGGGCGGAGTCGCCGGCGGCGGCGGCGTGGTAGAGCCACCACCCGGCGAGGGTGAGGGCGGCCCAGATGGCGAGGATGATCAGGATGAACCGGCGGGTCATGGAACCTCAGGTACGGCGGGGCGGGGCGGAGGTTCATCGGGCGGAGTGGGGATGTAAAAACACAAACGCCGCGGCGGAGAGCCACGGCGTTTGGAAGTGAACTGGTGAGCGATCAGGCGAAGTGGGCGAACGCGCGGTTGGCTTCGGCCATCTTGTGGGTCTGCTCGCGGGTCATCATGGCCTTGCCCTGGCCCTGAGCGGCGAGGTAGAGCTCATCGGCGAGGCGCTGGGCCATGGGGCGGCCCTTTTCGGCGCGGACGGCTTCGATGATCCAGCGGAAGGCGAGGGACTGCTGACGCTTGCGGGAGACCTGCATGGGCACCTGGTAGTTGGCACCACCGATGCGCTTGCTGCGGACTTCGACGTAGGGCTTAACGTTCTCGATGGCCTTCTGGAAGACTTCGATGGCTTCCTTGGGGGCCTCGGGAGCGGTTTCCTTGGCGAGCTTGCCCTGGATGATTTCGAGGGAGTCGTACACCACGTGCTGGGCGACGGACTTCTTGCCGTCGTACATCATGCAGTTGATGAAGCGGGCGAGCTGGGTGTCACCGAAACGGGGATCGGGACGGAGCTGCTCGGCGGCGTACGTGAACTTCTTGCGACCCATGTTGAAACTCCTTCGGCTGGCTGCGTCTACCTGTGGGTAGACGTGTTTCTTTCATCGCGCGACATCGGCTCGATGCAGCGAGATTACTGCCGTCGCACCGGACGCCCGGTGCAGATGACGATTGTGATTAGCCCTTGCCCTTCTTGGCGCCGTACTTCGAACGACCCTGCTTGCGGCCTTCGACGCCGAGGCAGTCGAGGGTGCCGCGGACGACGTGGTAGCGCACACCGGGAAGGTCGCGCACACGGCCGCCGCGAACGAGCACCATCGAGTGCTCCTGCAGGTTGTGGCCTTCGCCGCCGATGTAGGCGGTGACTTCCTTGCCGTTCGAGAGACGCACACGGGCGATCTTTCGAAGAGCCGAGTTCGGCTTCTTCGGGGTGGTCGTACGAACGATGAGGCAGACGCCGCGCTTCTGCGGGCAGCCAACGAGGTCCTTGACCTTGTTGATGCGGGCGAGCGGGCGACGGGACTTGCGGACAAGCTGGTTGATCGTGGGCATGACGGTCCGGATCCTACAAAGCCACCACCAGCCAACGGGACAGTTCCCGGGGGCAGGGTCGGAATGATAGCCGCCTGTTTGGAGATGGCAACGTCGGAACGAGAAGCTCCGATGGCGTTCGCCCCCATCCTGTCACCCTAACGCGAGCCGACCTGCCCGCACCCCCACGCTCTGAGTTGGCTTGGGGTTGCGTGCGGCAACGGCGAGACCGGACGCGAAATCCCGCCAGCGATCGCCCGCTCCGCCTATCGCAAGTCGTTCCACAGCAACCACTTCGGACAACATGCCGCCTCACGCTCCGACCCGGTTCGGGGCTTCCCGTCCCGCCAGAATCGCTGCCGCGTTCTCCCCCACCATTTCCGTCATGATCAGGCGGTACTTCGTCTCTGCGCTCCCGATGTGGGGCGTGAGAACGACGTTGTCCAGTGCCGCGAGCTCACGACCGATCTTGGGCTCGAACTCGAAGACGTCGAGACCCGCGGCGTAGATGCGTCGTTCACGGAGGGCGGCGACGAGGGCGGCTTCTTCGACGACGGGGCCGCGGGCGGTGTTGATCAGGATCGCATTGGGTTTCATGAGACCGAGGGTGCGGGCGTTGATGAGGTGTCGGGTCTCGGGGGTGAGCGGGGTGTGGAGGGAGACGACGTCGGCTTCGCGGAGGCCTTCGTCGAGTTCCACGCGACGCGCGGCGAGGGGCGCGAGCTCGAAGTCGAGGTGGCGGTTGCGTGCGGTGTACATCACGCGCATGCCCCAACCAATGGAGCGAAGGGCGGTTGCGTAGCCGATCCGACCCGCGCCCACGATAAGAAGGTTGCGGCCGGTGAGGTCGACCCCGAGGAACTCGGTGATGCCCAGCGGCCCCCGCTCGCCGTACTCGGCAGACCTTGCGAAGCGGTCGGCGGGGACCAGCCCGCGTGCGGCGGCGAGGAGAAGTGCCCAGGCGATGTCGGCGGTGCCTTCGGTGACGGCGCCGGGCGTGTTGGTCACGACGACGCGGCGTTCGCGGCAGGCCTTGAGATCGATGTTGTCGTAGCCGACGGCGTAGTTGCAGACGCCCTTGAGCTGGGGCCCGGCGGCGTCGAGCAGTTCCGCATCTATCTTGTTGTAGTACATGGAGACGATGACCGAGGCCCCGCGGACGAACTCGAGGAGTTCGGGGCGGCTGAGTTTGTGGCGATCGCCCTGCTTCACGGCAGCGCCGGGAACGACAATCTCACCAGGAACCGGATGGGGCGAGGCAACAAGGGGGAGGCTCATGCCCGTACCGTAGTACCGTGCTGAAGCTGCTGACCTGGAACATCCTGCACGGCGGCGGGGCGAACCGGATGCCCCGCATCACCCTGGCCATCGTCGAGCGAAGCCCGGACGTGGTGGCGTTGACGGAGTTTCGATCGACGGTTGGCGGACAGATCCGAGGGGTGCTCGCGGATCACGGGCTG
>JBIKMF010000298.1:0-5440 GCA_044359425.1 Phycisphaerales bacterium | reverse complement strand
GGTTCCCGGTCCTTCTCGCCCCGGGGCCCCTCCGTCCACTTGTTCGCCGCCGGCCCCGTTGCGCTCGGCAGCTCCCCAAGATGCCACCACCCTCCGCCCGGGGCCACCGATCCCGTGCCTCTCCGCCAGAAGTGCCGGCGGGCGTGCCGGTTGGAACGGGTTTAGGGAGGCGTAGCCCAGGCATCGAGGTCGTCGGCGGTCCCGGGGATGCGATCGGGGCCCGCCGAGCGGAGCGTGAAAGGGTGAACATCGTCCGGAGTCGGCTGGTAGATGAACGCGGACCCCCAGCCGTCGACCAGGGGCTGAGGGGGCAGGTAGGGAGGGCGGGCGGTCTGAAGCCGGGACAACGCGATCGGGTAGTCGTTCTCCGTCAATCTGTACACCTGCACCGCGGACTTGAGTGCCTCGAAGTATGCGATGGTGGCCCGAGCTTGCGGATTGGACTGCTTGCCGCGCCAGATGAGGAGAAGCGTCGCCACTCCGAGCACCACCAGAACTGCCGCGATCACTGTGAGGCTTCGGCCCGGGGGCTGTTGGGACACCGCGGGGGCTTGCGGAGTGGTGGGGGGGGCTTGGGGTTCGGCCATGCTCGGGTCTCTCGCAGAGGAGCGGCGTGTACGGGCAGCGGTCTTCGAACTTCTTCGCCGGGTCACCTCGCGCGCTCGGGTCGACCGTGGGGTGTGGTCGTTCCCCGCCATATCCTCCCGCGTGATCTACCTCGACCACAACGCCACGACCCGCCCCTCGGAGGGGGTGTGCGAGGCCGTTCAGGCCGGACTGCGGGCCTTCTGGCAGAATCCCAGTTCGGTCCATCGCGCGGGCCAGGAGGCTCGGCATCAGGTCGAGCTCGCGCGGGCCGCGACCGCGGCGCTTATTGGTGCCAAGCCCCGGGAGTTGACCTTTACGTCGGGCGGCACCGAGGCGTTGGATCTCGCGATCCGGGGCACGCTCGAGGCTCATCGGGGGGCCCTCGTGACAACCCGGGTCGAGCACGCCGCGGTTCGGGAGATCGCGGAGGACTTTGAACGGCGCGAACCCGACCGCGTGCGGTGGTGCCCGCTGGGGCCGGATGGAACGGTGGACGAAGCCGCGTTCGAATCGCTGTTGGACGGCGCGGCGTTGGTGTGCGTGCAATGGGCCAACAACGAGACGGGCGTGGTTCAGCCCATCGAGCGACTGGGCGCAACCGCCCGGCGTCGCGGGGTGCTCATGTGCTGCGACGCGACGCAGTGGATCGGCAAGGAGCCGTGTGCCGCGCCCGTCGCGGACATGATGGTCTTTGCCCCGCACAAGTACCACGGGCCGAAGGGAGTGGGGGTGCTGTACGCGCGGTCGGGCGTGCGGCTGCGGCCCCGTCTGCTGGGCACCCAGGAACTCGGCCGGCGCGCGGGAACAGAGAACGTCCCGGGCATCCTGGGCGCGGGCGTCGCGGCGACCGAGGCCATAGCGTGGCTGACGGACGCGGGCAGCCGCGACCGGCAGCGCGATCTGCGCGACTGCTTCGAACGGGCCGTCCTCGAACGTGTCCCGTGGGCCGTGGTGAACGCCCGGTCGGCCCCCAGGCTCTGGAACACCACGAACATCGCCTTCCGTGCGCTCGAAGCCGAGGCCCTCCTCCTCCTGATGTCCGAGCGGGGGCTCTGCGCCTCGGCGGGCGCGGCGTGCAGCTCGGGTTCGCTGGAACCCTCCCCGGTTCTGCTTGCCTTGGGGATCCCGCCCGAGCTGGCCCACGGCTCGGTCCGGTTTAGCCTGTCGAAGGACACGACCGCGGACGAGATCGAGCGTGCCGCGGCGATTGTGGGCGAGTGCGTCGGGGTTCTCTCGAAGTCGGGGTGATAGGTGGGCGTGGCGGGGGCGAGGTTCTACCCTCCTCCCATGACGCAGTTCCCACAGCATGCGATGATCGTGGATGAACCGAGGTCCGGCGGCGGCCTGATGGCTGGCTTTGGGCTGACGCTGGGTATTGGCTCCCTGCTCTGCTGCTGGGTGCCGGTCCTGGGTGTGGTGATCGGCCCGCTCGCGATCCTGCTCGGGATTCTGGTGCTCCGCAAGGGTGAAGGGGCCAGCGGGCGCGGTGTTGCGATCGCGGGGATCGCCACCGGGTTGCTCGGTGTCATCGCCTCCGTCGTGGTGCTTGCGGGGGTTGGCATGGCGATGATGCAGGTCCGCAACTTCTCCAACTCGGTCGGGACAGCCATCACCGCGGCTCAGTCGGGGAACCCAGCGGAGCTGTCGGCCCTGGTGGCCCCTGAGTCCGGCCCGCTCACGGACGAGCAGATCGCCGCCTTCGCGACCCGCGTAAAGGACAAGATGGGCTCGTTCCAGAAGCCCTATGGCGGGCTGATGGAGGTCATCCCGACCACCATGAAGTTCATCACCCTGGATCAGGCCCGGGCCCAGCGGATCCAACAGAAGTACCAGCCGATGGTCTACCCCGCACAGTTCGACAACGGTCGCGGGGCGGTGGTGCTCCTCCTGCCGCACGGGTCCTCCGCGGCGGGGCCGACGGGCATGCCGCTGCTGGCGAACCTCGGGGTGTACCAGGAAGGATCGACCGAGATCATCTGGCTGGCCGAGCCCGAACCCTAAGGCACCCGCCCCTACCATGGTCCCCCATGACCACGACACCCTCCGCCGCCATTGATCCGCTCGCCATCCTCGCCGACCGCTTCCGGGCGGCGATCCGCGAAGCGTTCCCGGCCGTGGAGGGCGAGGTCGACCCGCTCATCACGGCGGCCAAGCAGCCCGAGTTCGGGGACTTCCAGTCGAACGTCGCCATGTCGCTCTCGAAGCGCGTCGGGCAGAACCCGCGCCAGGTCGCCGCGGCGATCGTCGCGCAGGCGAAGGTCGAGGATGTGGCGGAGCCGCTGACGGAGAAGTCGATCGCGGGGCCGGGGTTCATCAACATCCGGCTGAAGGCGGAGGCACTCGCGGCGTATCTGATGCGCCTGGACTCGCCGAACCTCGGGCTTGAGCCGGTCGCCTCGCCGCAGACGATCGTGGTCGACCTGATGGGAGTGAACCTCGCGAAGCAGATGCACGTGGGCCACCTGCGGAGCCCGATCATCGGCGACGCGATCGCCCGCATGTTCGAGCGGCTGGGGCACAAGGTCGTGCGGCAGAACCACGTCGGCGACTGGGGGCTGCCGATCGCGATGGTCACGGCGCGGCTGATGCGTCTCGCGGACGCCGGCAAGATCAACCTGGACCGGATCACGCTGAACGACCTCGACACGGCGTACAAAGCGGCCCAGGCGGAGTGCCAACGCGACATGGCCGGGCTCGAGGCCGTGAAGAAGTACGGGCTGGGCCCCAAGGCACTGGCCGAGCTCGAGGAGCAGGTGAACGGTGCGACAGAGGCGTTTCTTGCCGCGCGTCAGACCCTGATCAACCTGCAGGCGAAGGAGCCCAAGACCTTCGCGGTGTGGCAGAAGATCTACGAGGTGACCATGAAGGTCTGCCTCGACGTGTGCAAGACGCTGCTGGTGCACGTGACGAGCGAGCACAACGCGGGCGAGAGCAGCTACGCGGACGAGCTTGCGCCGATGATCGAGGACCTGACCTCGCGCGGGATCGCGGAGCTCGACCAGGGGGCGCTGATTGTGCGGCTGGATACCCCGCCGTACGACGCGGCCGGGGGGCGCAAGGCGGAGTTCGAGGCGATCAAAGAGCCGTGCCTCGTGCGGAAGACCGACGGCGGGTATCTCTACGCGACGACGGATATCTGCGCTGTGCGCAGGCGCGTGCAGAAGTTCAAGGCACACCGCGCGGTGTACAGCATCGACGCGCGCCAGGCGCTGCACATGAAGCAGGTCTTCGCGTCGAGCCTCCGCGCGGGGTACGCGTTCCACCCGGAGACCGGCCTGCCAGCACGCCTGGAGCACGCGGCGTTCGGCAGCGTGCTGGGCGAGGACGGCAAGCCGTTCAAGACCCGCAGCGGCGAGAACATCGCGCTCGCGGACCTCATCGAGGAGACCTTCAAGCGAGCCACCGAAGCGGTGAAGGCCAAGAGCCCGGACCTGGGCGAGGAAGAGGCGCGGAAGGTGGCGGAGGCCATCGGCATCGGTGCGCTCAAGTACGCGGACCTCTCCAACGACCGTGTGCGGGACTACATGTTCAGCTTTGATCGGATGCTCGCGTTCGAGGGGAACACGGGGCCTTATCTGCTCTACGCCATCGCGCGCTGCAACAGCATCGCGCGCAAGGCAAAGGAGGAGGGCTCCGGCGGCTTCGAGCACGCGCCGCTCCTCATCACGGAGTCCGCCGAGAAGAACCTGGCCCTCGCGCTCCTGCGGTACCCCGCGGCGGTGCAGGGCGCGGCGGACTCGGCCGAGCCCCACCGCGTGTGTCAGTACCTGTACGACCTTGCCGGCGCGTACAGCGTCTTCTTCGACCGCTGCCCGGTGCTGAAGGCGCCAACGGCGGAGCTGAAGGCCTCTCGCCTGCGGCTGTGCGGCCTGGTGGCGCGGGTGCTGAGCGATGGTCTGCAGACCATCGGTATCCCTTCTGTCGAGCGGATGTAAGGGCTGTGCGGAGGCGTGTACCGCCACGCTGACGGGCGTGCGGAGTGTGCGGGCGGTCGCGGAGAATGGCGTATCTGCGGAGATCAAGCCGCTGGTGTCGGTGACCGATCCCCTCGTCATGGCAACTCCCACGGTTGCCGTGCTTGTTTCCGGGCTTCTCGGGCTTTTCGGCGGGACCAATCCGACCGAGGTGGCGAGCGACTACGTGAGCCTTCACGTGGTGTCCTTCGTCGCGGGGTGCACGGAGCTCAAGGACGCGCTGCGCGAGGCCAACACCGAGCGCAAGGACTGGGCCCCGTACTCCGAGGCGTGGCGCACCTGGAAGCCGGGTGAGGCCGAGGACAACCGCAAGAGTTTCGTGTACGCCGAGTACCTGTGGAGCACGAAGAAGGACAAGACCTTCCGCGCTCGCCACATGGATACCCCCGCCGCGAAGAAGCTGAAGGAGTTGCAGAGCGGTTCCAGCGGCGTGATCGTGGAGTTCTTCGTCACGTGCGCGAAGGGCGCGAATGTCTGCCAGACGCTGGTGACGAGCGACTGGTACCAGGGAGACGAGGAGAAGTTCACCCGCGTCGCGACGACGGGCCTGATGTTCGCGGCACAGCCCAAGCGTGACGACTCGGTGGGCAAGGTCGGCGTGCAGGTCAGCATTCCGGTGATGGACGATGATGGCAAGACCCTGCTCGGCGTCGCGATCCTGACGGTGATCCCGGATGCGGTGCAGACGGCGGCCGCGGGGGAGTAGGTGAGCGGGGCGGCATGAGTGCATGGAAAAAGAAAGGCCCCCCGCGTGCGCGGGGGGCCTTCTTGTTGGTCGCGGGAACAGGGATCAGAAGAGGATCTGCATCTGGGCGCGGAGGGCGATCTCGCCGTCGTCGGGGTTGCCGAGCAGGCCGTTGTAGGTATTGCCGGAGAGC
>JBIKMF010000297.1:0-5475 GCA_044359425.1 Phycisphaerales bacterium | reverse complement strand
GAGCGCCGGTGAGGTCGTAGACGCAGCGCGGGCAGTGGCCCTTCTTGCGGCGGAGGCGACCGATGGCCGTCGACGTCAGCCGCCACACAAGGATCCACGCGAGGGCCCAGCAGAGTGTGTTCGCCAGGAGGCCGCTCCAGATGGGGCGCAGGGGCAGGACGCGGAGGGAGAAGAGGGATACGCTCGCCTGCGACTGCGCGGTTTCGAGCAGTGCGCCCGAGCGGACCTCCCAGAGGCCCGGGGCGTTCGCGTCGTTGGGCGCGACGACGTCGCACTCGAAGGCGAGGAAGGGGAAGCCGCGACGCTCGCGCATCATGCCCCAGTACGTCGCGAAGCCGTTGGGCATCGTGCGCTGGCGTTCGGCTTCGAGCGGGGCGGGGAGCATGAAGGTGCCGGGGGTGAAGCCGGGCTTGTTGCGGGTGCTGGAGGCGAAGGACCACGAGGAGACCGCGCACGAGCGTGCGCCCGCGGGGCCCGCACCGGGGACGGAGTAGATGCGGCGCTTCTCGAAGAAGACCGTGCGTTCGGCGAAGGGCGTTCGCGTGCGGAGGAGCCAGGGGTCGATGTGGTTGCCGTCGGAGGCGACCTGACCTGTGGTGGCGGCGAGGGGTCGGAGGGCGGACCATGCGACCGCGCCGATCGTGGAGATCAGACCGAGGAGGGCGAAGGCGAAGAGGGGGAGGACTCGACGCCGGGCGGTGTGCTGAGCCATGGTGACCTCCGCGCGGCCGGCGGGTGCCCTGCCGCGAGGGTCAGCGTACCGGAATCTCCCACGGCTGCCCGGGCTTGTATGTCACAAGATCGTAAAGTTGCTGGCGGGTCTGCATCTGGCCGAGGAGGGGCTCGGCGGTGCCCTGGGCGTGCATGGTTTCGAGGGCGCGGGCGACGGCGCCCATCGCGACGCGGAGGAGGGTGACGGGGTAGATGACGATGGAGTAGCCGAGTTCGCCGAAGCGGGAGAGGGGGATCATGGGGGTCTTGCCGAACTCGGTCATGTTGGCGAGGAGGTAGGGGCCACGGTCGGCGGTGTTGCCGCGGGAGGGGCAGGGGACGCGGCGCATGGCGGCGGCGAAGTCGGCGAACTCCTTCTCGCTCACGAGGCCTTCGGGGAAGATCATGTCGGCGCCGGCGTGGACGTACGCGGCGGCGCGGTTGATGGCGGCTTCGAGGCCGTCGACGCCGCGGGCGTCGGTGCGGGCGCAGACGACGAAGCCGTTGGCGAGTTGGTCGCGGGCCTTGGCGGCCCACTGGATCTTCTCGATCATGTGATCGGTGGGGACGAGTTCCTTGCCGTCGAGGTGGCCGCAGCGCTTGGGGAACTTCTGGTCTTCGAGGTGGAGGCCGGCGGCGCCGGCGCGGCTGTAGTCGAGGACGGTGCGGCGGACCATTTCGGCTTCACCGAAGCCGGTATCGGCGTCGGCGAGGATGGGGAGGCCGGAGGCGTCGAAGGACTCGCGGATGGTGCGGGCGAAGTGGTCGAGGGTGAGCAGGCCGATGTCGGGTACGCCGGCGGATACGGTGGTGGCGGCGCCGGAGATGTACATCGCGCCGAAGCCGGCCTGCTTGATGGCGCGGGCGACGAGGGCGTTGAACGCGCCGGGCGCGGCGATGCAGGAGGCGTCCATGAGCGTGCGGAGTTGGGTGCCGGGGTGGGTCATGTCGGAGGGTAGGAGGGGCGGCAGTGGATCGGTGGGCGGCGCCGGTTACTCCACCCCGAACTTCAGACGCAGCGACGAGGCCGAGATCGTGACCTGCGTTCGCGTTGATTCGGGCATGCGGTCGACGTTCTTGAGGATCATCGTCATGCGCTGGTTGCTGGCGAACCGTTCGCGGTTGCGGATCAGGAAATCCCAGTAGAACACGGTGAAGGGGCAGGCGTCGTCGCCGGTCTTTGCCGCGGGGTTGTAGCGGCAGTCCTGGCAGTAGTTGCTCATGCGGTCGATGTACGCGCCGCTCGCGACGTAGGGCTTGGTGCCGACGAGGGCGGGGCCGCCGGGGACGCGGGCGTCGGCGTGCATCACCATGCCGAGCGCGTTGGGCAGGGTGACCCAGTCGACGCCGTCGATGAACATGCCGAGGTACCAATCGCTCACGGCGCGCGGGTGGACGCCCGCGAGCAGCGCGAAGTTGCCGGTGACCATGAGGCGCTGGATGTGGTGGCCGAAGCCGGTGCTCAGGACCTGCGAGATGCAGGTGCGCAGGCAGTTCATGTCGGTCTCTGCGTTCCAGTAGAACCAGGGGAGTTTGCCGTGCTGGTTCAGGCCGTTGCGTTCGGCGTAGGCGGGGCCTTCGAGCGTGTAGATGCCGCGGATGTACTCGCGCCAGCCGATGATCTGACGGACGAAGCCTTCGACGGAGGCGAGGGGGGCGCGGCCGGCGTTGAGGGCATCGATGGCGGCTTCGCAGCACTCGCGCGGGTTGAGGAGCTTGAGGTTGAGGGGCGCGGAGAGTGTGGAGTGGTAGAGGATGGGCTCGGTGGACCACATCGCGTCTTCGAAGGGGCCGAAGAGGGGGAGGCGGTGGTCGATGAAATCGCGGAGCGCGGCGAGGGCGTCGGCGCGGGTGACGGGCCAGGCGAAGGAGTCGATGGATCCGGGGAGGTTTGGCAGGAGGCGGCGGACATCGGCGATGGTGGCGCGGGTGATGGCGTCGGGCTCGAAGCGGAGCGGGGGCCTGGGGCGGGGGCTGGGGCCGTGCTTGCCGAAGGACTCGCGGTTGTCGTGGTCGAGGTTCCATTGGCCGCCGCGGGGCTTGGCGCGGGGGCCGGAGCCTTCCATGAGGTAGCCGGTGCGGCGGCGCTGCTCGCGGTAGAAGTACTCCATGGTGAGCGAGGAGCGGGTGCTGGCCCACGCGCGGAAGTCGTCGGGGGTTGCGATGAAGTGGGTGTCGGGGAGGATCTCGAGCTTGAGGGAGAGGCGTGCGGCGAGAGCTTCGAGCAAGCGGCGGATGCGCCACTCGCCGGGTTCGACGCAGCGGATGATGGAGGCGTGGTGGCGCGTGGCGGCGTCGGCGATGAGTTCGTCGAGTGGGCGGCCCTGGGCCTGGTCGAGGGTGGTGTAGTCGCAGGGGATGGCGCGGGCGTGGAGGTCCTGAGCGAAGTGGCGCATCGCGGCGAGGAAGAGCACGGTGCGTTGGATGTGGCTGGGGACGTGGCGAGATTCGTGGACGGACTCGGCCATGAACACGGTGTCGCCGGGGAAGCGCGAGGCGCGGAGGGCGGGGGAGTCGGGGTCGAGCTGATCGCCGAAGACGACGACGAGCGCGGGGCGGTGTGGGGTTGAAGGAGGCAACGGCGAAGGCTCCGGGACCGGTGAGGGGACCGATGGAGTTCGCGGATGGGGGTGGGGGGGATGCGGGGGGAGGTTGGTGGCGGGGTCGCGGGTGTTTGGGGTTGCATCGCCGCAGTGGACCCACTAACATACGCCGAATTCGCCCACTCTCGGCGAATCCCGAGGGGTGCACTTGACAGGACTTCCGCTAAACCCGAAGATTGAGGTGCATCCTCTGATTTACGGGAGTGCGTACCGGACGACGGTCTACGCGACTTTGGAGGTCATTCGTGCGATCGCGGGTCATGCAGACGGCGAGGCGATCTTCAAGAAGCTCAGAGGTGCGGCGGAGGTTGGTTTTTTCAGCGTGCCTTCCAACATGCTGAGGTCGGAGAAGACGCTGGCGGGTGACGGGGTGTTTCGCTTTGGCTACAGCAATGCAAAGCTCCACAGGCTCATCGGGTTCTTTGTCGATCCCTCGACCAAGAGGGAGTTCGTGATCATCGAGTCCTTCGAGAAGTTCAACGCCGATGACTACTCGAAGGCGCAGGTGAAGAAGATGCAGTTGGTCGCCGAAGTCTACAAGGGAGGTCCGGAGCGATGGGTGATAAAGCCCCTGCCAATCACGTGATGGATTTCCTTCGTCGGATGGAGGCGACCAGCCAGAGTGTGGAGTCGCTCGAAATGGTCCTGCGCCTGCGGGTGGCCTCTCTTGTCTCCGACTCACTCGAGAGCCGGGGCAAGACGCAGAAATGGCTCGCGGACCGGGCCGAACTGCAGCCGTCTCGGATCAGCGAGATCATGCACGCGGACGAGAACCTGACGCTCGAGACGATCGCCCGCGTGCTGCACGCGCTCGACATTCGGGACGTGTCGATCGTCCCGCTGGACATCGCGGATGAGCAGCAGAGTCCGGCGCAGATTCACCCCGGCGTCCGGCCGCCGTATCGTCGCTCCACGAACACCATCAAGAAGAAAGGGCTGTACCTTGGCAAAGCCTTCAAAGGCCAGAACCCCTGGCAAGGAAGCATCTCCCGTATCCGCGGCGTCTACCAGCATCCCGGCGATCTGGGTTGACGGGGTTCAGGTCGCCCTGCGGCACGACGCGCCCGTCGCCGTGCTGACGTTCGTCGCCGTTGACCCCCACACCGGGCAGTTGTCCAACGTGGCCCGCACCGCGATGACGGTGAAGCAGATGTCGGACATGATTGATCTGTTGAAGGACTCGCTCGCGAGGTACGTCACCGACATGCAGGCGGTGGCGAAGGACTCAGCCGGAAAGGCGGCGACGTCTTCGACGCCCGCTCGGTCCAAGCCGATCCGCCGCGCGAAGCAACTCCCGGGGGCCGCTCCCGCGCAGAACGAAGTTCGGTGAGCGGTGGCGCTCGGTCCGCGTGCGTGTGCTCAGTTCAACTCGCGGCAGACGGAGGAGCCGCCGACGGTGACGAGCAGGTGGATGCGGACGCCGGAGTCGAGCATGCGGCGGAGGGGTGGGGCGTGCTCGCAGACGAGGTGGAGGGAGGGGCCGTTGTCGCGGGTGACGCTCAGGCCCGGCTCTGCCGCGATGAGAAGGGTTTCGTGCATGGCGGACCACGCGGCGGTGGAGAGGAGGTCGCGGAGGGCCTGGTCTTCGCGGTCGCCTTGCTGCGCGATGAGGTGGAGGGCGCCGTGGGTGTCGGCGGCGAACTCGACGGCGGGGGCGTAGGGGTTGCGGATCGCGAGGGGGCGGAGGCCGTGAAGAAGCGGGGCAAGCGCTGAGGTCTTGCCGGTGGTTGGTGCGGGCGAGGCGAGGCTCGGGGCCGACGGGGGGAGTTGACGGATGGGCTGCGGAGGAGGCTCGGGGCGGGGCTCGCTCCAGCGCGAGGTGGGGACGGGGTCGGGCTGGGGTGTCGCCTGCTGGGGGACGACGCGGGTGCGGCTGGCGGCGTCGGTGATGGAGGCGAGGATCTGCGGGAGGGAGAGGTCGGAACCGCCCCGGTAGAGGTTGGCGACGGCGCACGTGGTGATGCGCTGGATCACGCAGGCGGAGCCGAGTTCGCGGCCGAGGAAGTTCTGCGCAGCGCGGCGGAGTTTGGACTCGGACTCGGCGGCCTTGCCGGCTTCGGCGCCGAAGATGGCGACCCCGAAGCAGACGTCGTTGGTGCGGCCGGCGGCCTCTGTTGAGGCGAGCATGGACTTGAAGGAGCGGTAGCTGGCGACCATGGCG
>JBIKMF010000296.1:0-5477 GCA_044359425.1 Phycisphaerales bacterium | reverse complement strand
CGGCCCAAGTCGCCGATGAACCCCAAACCCCGCGGCGGCCTTCGCAACCGCCTGCTCAAGTGCATCCCCCCCACCTCCACCTTCAGCGGCAGCAGCGGCCAGGCCCAGCAGTGCCAACTCAGCCTCCCGGGCAACCTCTGGGTTCGGATCGACCAACAACCCGGCCAAGCTATCGACACCCACCCCAAGCCCGCTGCTTCGAACAAAGACGGCGGCGGATCGGCGGGCGACGGGATCGTCGCTGGTGAGGGCGGCGGCGACCGGGTCTTCCCAGTTACCGGACCCAAGCGTCATCGCGACCTTGCGGATCTCGTCGGTCAGCAGCGCCCAACGACCGACCAGCGCGGCACGGGCGAGCTCTGGAGCGGCGGGCCCCTCGGCCCCGAGCCCGAGCAATCCCCTGAATCTCATCAGCAAAGGAACCTTCGCGGGTCCTGAATCGAACGGGTTGGGCAGCGCCAGCTCAAGCAGAGCGGCGGCCAGCACATCGCGTTCGGAAGGCAGCGCGTGGGGCAGCGCTTCCTGGAGCGCGGCGACCTGCAGCCGGGGCGCGAGACGACGAAGGACTCGAAGCGAAGGGCAGGCTTGACCAGGGTGGTCGAGGCCCAGAGCGGCGTCGGCACGCGAGGGAAAATCCTGCGCGGGTCGTTCGGTGCTTCTCTGGGGTGTTCTATTCATTGTGGGAGGAAAAGCTGTCAATCATACATATTGGGTATTGCAACTATCCCCCCCGCCGGGCAATACTCTGTTCCTCACGGTCGAGGGTCGGGGGATCAGAACTTCCCTAGCATCGGCCGGATGTGCCGGAACTGTTGAGAGTCCAGGGAGTTGAATGCTGCGGGGAGCGGACCCCGGACGGAAACTCGGGACTTTCGCAGTGCCCATGGATTGGGCGAATTGACAAGGATCGCCATGAACACGCCGACACGCGGCAACTCGTTGCAGACGTATCAGGTCGTTTTCTATGAACGCGCCCTCCACCCCGAGCTCTTTCAGTTGAAGGGCCGGCGGGTGGTTCGGCATGGGAAGTACGAGCTCGAAGCGTGGGTCATGCCCGGGCAGCATGTCCTGCGGTTTGAGTGTGGTCCGGTCTGTGCGTGCGAGCTCCTGACCGATCAGGAGCGGAATCTCCCCTCGACGGGGGTGGTCGCGGCCTTCCTGTGCGCGGGTGAGCGGGACTTCGAGCACCGGCTGCGGGGGGCGACGTACATGTCGACCGTGCAGACCGAGACGCTCTCGGAGAACCTCTACGCCAACACCTTCGACGAGATGGTGCAGTTCTCGAGGGAGAACCAGGCCCTGTCGCACTTCTGGAACGACGAATCGGGGCGGTGCGCGAGCATCATCGATATCCAGCGGTACCAGGATCAGGTTCACGCCCAGGCGTACCACCTTCTGGCGTCCCAGGGGCTGGTTGTCAGGACCCAGAGCATCTTCGAGCACGCCTGAGCGCGGCCCGGGCGTTGGTTCGGGGCGAGGGTTTGCCGCGCCTACGGTTTGTTCCATGACGGCCCTTTGCGGTCCATCCCTGCTGATTCGAATTACCCGGCCCCGCTGACGCGAGGGGACGGGAGTTCTCCTTGAGGCGGCGGGGCGGGCGGTTCCCGGGTTCTGAGCCCGGCGTGCGACGGCGGCCGAATCGATCACATACCATCGACCCTTCAACCGGCAGCGGGACCCGCTGGCGGCATTTCTGTGAGCAATGACATGAGCAGCGACACCCCCACTTCGGACCAGCAGCCCGGCTCGACTCCCCCGGCGACCAAGGCTTCCGGCGAGGAGAAGAGCCGGTACAAGGCCACCCTGAACCTTCCGCAGACGAGCTTCGCCATGAAGGCGAACCTCGTGCAGACGGAGCCGGCGACCATCAAGCGGTGGCAGAAGCTCGGGGTGTACGAGAAGGTCCGCGGTGCTCGCGCCGGGAAGCCGCGCTTTGTGTTCCACGACGGTCCTCCGTACGCGAACGGCTCGATCCACCTTGGGCACCTGATGAACAAGGTGCTGAAGGACATCGTGGTTCGGTCGAAGACGATGCAGGGGATGGACTGCCCGTACGTGCCGGGGTGGGACTGCCACGGATTGCCCATCGAGCACAAGGTGATGCTTGAACTGGTGGAGAACAAGAAGGCGGAGAAGCTGGCGACGCTGGACGAGTGGACGCGGAAGAAGGCCGTCCGGTCGGAGTGCCAGAAGTACGCGGAGAAGTTCCACAAGCTGCACACGCAGCAGATGACCCGACTGCTCACGCTCGCCGACTACGAGAACCCGTACCTCACGATGAAGCCGGAGTTCGAAGCGGCGACCCTGGAAGTTCTCGCGACGCTGCTGGAGCGGGGCCTGGTGTACCGCGCGCTCAAGCCGGTGCACTGGTCGGTTGCGAACGAGACCGCGCTCGCGGACGCCGAACTCGAGTACTACGACCGTGAGGACCTCTCGGTGTATGTGGACTTCGAGGCGGCCGACGCGGAGAAGGTGTACGACGCCTTCGACCTGCCCCAGCACAGCGACGACGACGATGATGAACCGGGCGAGGATGGCCTTCCTCCCGCGGGTGTTCGCCCGCACGCGCGCCCGACGTTCATGATCTGGACCACCACGCCGTGGACGCTCCCGGCGAACCTCGCGATCGCGGTGAATCCCGAGTTCCAGTATTCACTGGTCCACGTCGACGGCAACCTGTGCGTCATGGCGACCAACGCGATCGAGCGGGTGACGAAGAAGGCCAAGAGCGAAACCGTGAAGGTCATCGCGACGACAACCGGCGCTCGGCTCGTGGGGCTTCACTACCGGCACCCCTTCGTGGATCTTGCAAAGTCGCAGGGTGCCGCGGCGTTGCCGGGGGCAGACCTTTCGAAGGTGTTCACGGTGGTTGGTGCGGAGTACGTGACGCTCGAGGACGGCACGGGCCTGGTGCACACCGCGCCCGGCCACGGTACGGAGGACTACCAGACGGGGCTCCGCGAAGGGCTGCCGATCTACTGCCCGGTGCGGGCAGACGGAACCTACGACAGCACGGTGCCGGAGTTCCTGCGTTCGGCCGAGAAGAAGGTGACGATCTGGGATGCGAACGAGACGGTCGCGAACACGCTGCGCAACAGCGGGCATCTGTTCTTCGACCACCGCTTCACGCACTCCTACCCGCACGACTGGCGGAGCAAGACGCCGGTGATCTTCCGCTGCACGGAGCAGTGGTTTGTGGGCGTGGACCGCGAGTACTCGGTGGACGGGGATGGGCCGTCGTCCATGCGGGCTCGCGCGCTGCACACCACGCAGGACGGTGCCGCGGCGGGTGACAAGGCGGTTTCGTTTGTTCCGGACTGGGGCCGGAACCGGATGCGCGGCATGCTCGAATCACGACCGGACTGGTGCATCTCGCGTCAGCGCGCGTGGGGGCTGCCGATCCCGTCGTTTGTCTCCCGCGATCCCAAGACGGGCCACGACGTGAGCGTGATGACGGCACACACGGTGCGGGCCGTTGCTTCGGTGATGCGGGAGAAGGGGTCGGACTGTTGGTTCACCTCGCCCGCCTCGGCGCTGCTGGCCGCGTACGACCCTTCGACCGATCCGGATCCGCAGGCGAAGCTGCTGGCGGAGGCGAAGGCGAACGGGACGCTCGACGTGAAGTGGCAGCGCGGCGTTGACATCCTGGACGTGTGGTTCGAGTCGGGATCCTCGTGGAACGCGGTGATGCGTCAGCGAGGCTTGGGCTACCCGGTGGACCTGTACCTCGAAGGATCGGATCAGCACCGCGGGTGGTTCCAGCTTTCGTTGCTGCCCGCGCTGGGCGTGACCGGGCGTCCCCCGTTCCGCACGCTCCTCACGCACGGCTTCATGGTGGCGAAGGACGGCACGAAGCTGAGCAAGAGCAAGGGCGACACGGTCGAAGGTCTGTTCGCCGACTACGGCGTGGACGTGCTGCGCTGGTGGGTCTTCTCGCTGGCGTTCGAGAACGACGTCAAGGTCGACCGGGAGTTCTTCGACGAGGCGGGCGAGAGCTACCGCAAGATCCGCAACACACTGCGTTTCATGCTGAGCAATCTCGCGGACTTCCAGCCGCAGAGCAACCGGGTGAAGACAGCGGATTTGCCCGCCACCGGGATCGACGCCTGGGTGCTCGCGGAGTTCGACAAGCTCAGCGCCGAAGTAACGGACTGCTTCAACCGCTACGCGTTCCGTCAGGGAAATCAGGCGATCTACAACTTCTGCAACGACACGCTGAGCAGCGTGTACCTCGCGGCGGTAAAGGATCGCCTCTACTGCGACGCCAAGGACTCCGCCCGTCGCCGCCGGACGCAGACCGTCCTCTGGGACCTGACCGATGGGCTCTGCCGTCTGCTGGCCCCTGTGCTCTGCCACACGGCCGATGAGGCCTTCCGCTCGCTGCATCGCTGCGGCGAGAACGACGAACTCTGCGTGCACCTGAGCGAGTTCATCACCACGGGCGGCAAGTCGGGTTTCGACGCGAACGCCGATGCCGGCTGGGCTGCGGTGCTGGCCTTCCGCGAAGCGGCTCAGCAGAAGCTCGAACGAGCAAAGAGCGAGATGGGCGTCGAGAACCCGCTCGACGCCGGGGTCGTTGCCCCCGCGGGCGATGGCACCCTCGCCCGGTTCGATCCGACGGACCTCGCCGACATGCTGGGCGTCAGCGAAGTCCGCGTGGATTCCGCGGCGACAGAGATCAAGGTGGTCGACCTGCGTGGCCGCGACCGGTGCGATCGCTCGTGGCGGCGCGACGGCACGGTCAAGCAGAGGTCGGACGGCGGCATGCTGTCCGATCGCGATGCCGCGGCGGTCGGCGTGCAGTAACTCGCCAAAGGGCGTGAACCAAGCCCGACCGGCAGCCCCTTCATGATCGACGAAAGGACTCGGACCCGACGATGTACATCCTGCTCCTGCCGCTGAAATACCTGACCAGCAAGATCATGCCGCTCCTGGCGGCGGTGGCTGTGCTTTTGTGCACGATGACCGTGCTGACGGTGTGGTCGGTGATGGGCGGATTCCTGGACATGCTGATCGGGTCGGGCCGGACGATGACCGGGGACGTGGTGGTAGCCTGGCCGAACTCCGGGTTCCCGCACTACGAGGATCTGATCGAGCGGCTCGAGAAGGATCCGGAGGTCGAGGCCGCGGCACCGATGATCGAGTCCTACGGGATGTTGGGCCTGCCAACAGGACGTCCGGAGACAGTGCAGATCCGGGGCGTGGATGGCGAGTCTTTCGCACGCGTTACTGGATTCGCGGACATCCTGTGGTGGCGTCCGATCGACAAGCCGCTGCCCAAGGACACCGAGGGCGACGACCTGCGGCTGCGGAAGCTCCGCACGCTGACCTGGGAGCAGGTGTATCAGAACGGACTTAGCCTCTCGCGCGTGAACCCCAAGACCGGCGAGTCTGAGGGTGGCGCGGTGCTGGGCATCGCGGTGAGCGGGATCAACTCGCGCCGGGCGTCGGGTGTGTTTGAACCCTCGGTGATCTTC
>JBIKMF010000295.1:0-5479 GCA_044359425.1 Phycisphaerales bacterium | reverse complement strand
CAGCGGCACCACGACGGTCACGGTCCGCGCGACAGCCGTGGACAGCACCACCGGCACCCCGAACTTCATCGAAGATACCTTCACCGTCAACGTGGTCCCCGTCCCGCCGACACTCGGCGGGGTGGACGCGCGGAACTCGGTCGTCGGGCAGTCGGGCACGATCACGCTCAAGGCCGAGAACGCCCTCGACAGCGACCGTCGCGTGGAGAGCGTGCAGTACTGGTTCGACCTCGACGCCAACGGCGCGTTCGACGCGACCCGTGACCAGCTCGTCGCCACCAGCACCGACCGCGTCAACGACTTCCGCGCCACGTTCCAGGCCGCGGGCTTCGGCCTCGGTTCCCACCGCTTCTTCGGCCGCGCCGTGGACAGCGACAGCCTCTTCAGCAACGTGGAGAGCACCGTGGTCCGCGTCGAGCCCTTCGCGCCCACCGTCGGCAGCGTGAAGGCCAGCGTCGCCGTGCTCCCCTCGGCGGGCACGCCCATCGTCCTTACCTCCAGCAGCGTCCGCGACCGCGACGGCACCATCACCTCCGTCCAGTACTACCTCGACAACGGCGACGGCACCTTCGACGCCACCTCGGACACGCTGCTCGGCTCGTCCAACACGGCCTCGAGCAAGTACTCGGTCAGTGTGGACACCACTTCCTTCACACCCGCGACCTACCGGTTCTACGCCCGAGCGCTCGACAACGCGGGCCTGTTCTCCGATGCCGCGACGACCACCGTCCGCATCAACGCCGCGCCCACCATCGGCACGTTCGACGCCTCCAGCGACTCCGCCGAGCGCGTCTCGACCTTCGACCTCATCGCGACGAATGTCGCCGACGACATCCTCGTGAAGTCCGTCGAGTTCTGGCGCGACGTGGACGGCGACGGTGCGCTCAACACCGCCATCGATCGTCGCGTCGGCGCCGGCAAGCGCAACGCCCAGGGCGCATGGACCGCCCGCATCTCCACCAAGGGCTACACCCTCGGCGACACCACCTTCTTCGCGGTCGCCGTCGACAACAACACCGGCCGCTCCGTCGCCGCCGAAACCGTCGTCACCATCACCAACGCCGCGCCAACCATGACCTCCGTCGCCGCCAAGCCCGCGATCATCGCGAACCTCGGCGACAACGTCACGCTCTCCGGCAAGTCGCCCAAGGACAAGGACGGCACCATCGCCAACGTCCAGTACTTCCTCGACGACGGCGACGGCACCTTCGAGTCCGAGACCGACGCATTCCTCGGCGAATCGACCTCCCGCGGCTTCTCGCTCGTCACCTCCACCAGCACCTTCGTGGTCGGCCTCAACACCGTCTTCGCTTGGGCCACCGACAACAGCGGCGCGCACTCCTCCGCCGTGAGCGTGCAGGTCCGCGTGAACGCCCGTCCGACCATCGACACCATCACCGTCCCCGATACCTCCGTGCTCGACGGCGCGCCCTTCACCATCGCCGCGAGCGGTGTGACCGACTCCGACGGCACGGTCAGGACCGTCGAGTTCTTCATCGACCTCAACGGCGACGGCGAGTTCCAGACGACGGACAGACTGCTCGGCAAGGGCCGCCTCGGCGCCGCCGGGGTCTACAGCCTCACCACCAGCATCCGCAACTTCACCGCCGGCCCCCGCTCGGTCTTCGTCCGCGCCACCGACGCCCAGAGGGGTGTGAGCACGATTACCGAGGGCGAGATCCTCATCGGCTGATCGTTCGATTGGTCACACATCCCGATGCCTCACGCTTTCTGTGAAAGAAGTGCGCCGCCCTTGGCGGTCCGCGCACGCGTCTTTCGCTTCTTGTCGTGAGGTAAAGCCATGAACACCCGGTTGCTCGTCCAACTCATCACACTCCTTCCCGCCGCCGCGATCGCACAACCCATCCCGGTCGTCAACCACAGCTTCGAGTCAGACCCGGCGCCCCCCAACTTCTGGACGATCCGCGTCCCCGCGGGCTGGTCGCTCTACGACCCCGCCGGAATCGTCGACCAGAACCGCGACGCCGTCGGGTGCCTCAACCCCACCAGCAGCACCTTCTTCCCCGCGGGCGCCCCGCTCGACACCCACGTCGCGCTCATCTACCTCGAAGGCGACCGAGGCGGCGGACACGTCGGTCTCCGGCAGAACCTCCCAGCCCAACTCACGCCCAACACCACCTACACCCTGCGCGCTCAGGTCGGCAACATCGCCTCCGGCATCGCGGCACCGCCCTTCAACTTCTTCTTCGATCTCGACGGCTTCTCCGGGTACGCGGTGCAGCTGCTCGCCGGCGGTGTGGTCGTAGCTGAGGACTTCAACTCGCTCTTCACCCAGATCCCCGAAGGCGAGTTCCGCGAGACCACCGTCACACTCAACGTCGGCGCGACCCATCCGCGCCTGGGTCAGCAACTCGCCATCCGCCTTGTCAACCTCAACATCCCCGGCACACCCGCCGAACCAGGCATCGAAGTGGACTTCGACGACATCCGCCTCGACGCCAGCCCGCGATGCCTCGGCGACTTCGACGCCAGCGGCGGGGTCGACGGCGATGACGTCATCGCGTTCTTCGCGGCGTGGGACGCGGGCGATCCCGCCGCCGATGTCAACGGCGACACCGGCGTTGATGGCGACGACGTGATCCTGTTCTTCTCACGCTGGGACACCGGCTGCTGAGCCTCACTGCGGCTTCGGCGCCGCCAGTGGCTCAATGTCCACCACGCTCTCGTCACCGACCTGCCACCCAAACTGCTGATACCCATCCAGCCGCAGTACGAACGTGCGCCCCGCCTCGCTCTCGGCCCGGCAGAAGAACCGCCACGAGGCCAGTTGCCGATTCTGCCCTGGCTCAACGAGCGAGATCTCCTCGAGCGCCGCCGGCCTGATCCGCGCCGAACGATCCGGCAACTCCGCCAGCCGCATCGGCAACGAGACCCGCGTCGTCTGCTTCACGACCTTGGCCCGCACGCCCCGGCGCGAAACGCCCTCGCGCTCAATGGCCCCGATGTCCACCAGCAGCGAGTCCGCCACGCTCACGCCCCGAAGCTCACCCGTCGCCAGATCCACCTCAACGGCCGCATCCTCCCCGACGCCGATACCCAGTCGCGTCTGCGACTGCTCCAGCGCCGCGACCAACCTCCCGAAACGGTGCCGCTCGAAGAAGTGCGAGTCCGTCATCGCAAGACTCAGCATCCCCATCCCGCGGCCCATCTGGGGCCCCAAAGGCACCTCCGGCCGCTTCTCATCCGCGTCATCATCCGCGCCCCGCTGCGTCCGCGTCGACCGAATCCCCAGCGCCTCCGCGCTCCGCCCGGTGAAGAACATCACCTCGCCCATCATCGCGTCGCCCGCGCTCGTTCCCGCGATCACCCCGCCACGCGTCAGCAGCCGCAGCATCGCCGCCCGCTCCGGCGTGTCCTCCACCCCGTCCGGTCGATACTTCGCCGTGATCCGCTTCTGATCCCCACCCGTGAAGAACATCGCCGACGCCGTATCGATCAACGCCACCGCCTCCGCCGTCCCCGTTTCACGCCCGATCGTCGAGATCTTCGCGTCGCGGCAATACGCGAGGATCGACTCGGTCTTCCCCTTCGCGTTCTCCGGCTCGTCCCCGCTCGCCGCGGTCGCGATGATGATGTGCGGCTTCCCACCCGGTGCCGACCGCCGCGCCAGTTCGATGAACCGTTCATACACCGGCTTGTTGTCGTCGTCGAGCCCGCCGCCGATGATCAGCAGTGAGCCATTGGGCACCACATTGCGCTCGGGAGAAGCGCAACCGACCAGCGATACAAACGCCACCAACGCCGCGAGAAGCAGGTTCATCCTCATCCGCGGAGTCTACCCAATTCACTTCGCCGCGCGCACCATCTCCGCCAATCGCGAGAGCCCCGCTTCCAGGTTCGCCCGGGGCGGTCCGAAGCTGAAGCGAACCATCGACTTCAGGGGTGACTCCCCGGTCCGCAGCCGGCGCGGGTTCACGTCGAAGAACTCCCCGGGCACCGTCAGAACGCGATGCCCAAACGCCGCGCGCATGAACCCCTCCCCGGTGTTCAGCGTCCCCGGCAACCCGGAGACATCCACCCACGCGTAGAACGTCCCGCGCGGGTCACCCGGCAACTTCACGCCCAGCGCCGTCAGCGAGTCGATCGTCAACTTCTGCTTCGCGGCGAAGTTCACCCCCGCCACCCGCTCGGCCGGGTTCCGCCGGCGAGATCTTGAACTTGTGCGCCGCGGTCAACTCGATGTGCACCGGGTCGATCGACGGGAAGGTGGTGAGCAGGTCCTCGTACGCGGTGTAGTCCGGCGTGAAGTACCCGAGCCGCACCTTGCTCAGGGTCGCCCCGATCCGCGACAGCGCCAGCCGCCCACCCGCCGCGACCGCGACGTTGTCGATCGTGTACTAGGAGGCCGACCCCGCCCGGAAGAGGGGGTTGTAGTGGTCCGCGATGGCCTGCCGCAACTCGGGAAGTCCCTCGACCGGCCCGTACGCATGGTCCGCGGGATCGATGGTCAGCGAGGCGAACCGAGCGGGTGCGCCCTCCAGGTCCCCGACCTCCGGCTGTCCCTGGCCGAGGTTGGTCCACGCTGGGTCCCACATGCGGTAACCGACCTTCGCGGCCTCGTTGTTGACGCGGATCACCCCCATAGAGGGGATTTGGCGAAAGGCACCGGTTTGTTCGGTCATTGGCCGGTGCTCCGTGGCGTGCGGCGGCAGGGTAGCGGGCGGACGGGGGTCTGGGGGTGCGTTGGAGGCCCGAGAATATCACCACCTGTATTGCGAAACCCGGCGGAACAGGTACCCTAGGTGTGGCCCGCCACGACGCGACGCCGCACGCGAGAGGATCCCATCGTGACGGACTTTTGGACCAAAGCCGCGATCGTCGGCGCCTGCGGAATCACCGCGGGTGCGTTCGCGCAGTCGAGCCTCAACCTGGTGATCGACGACCTTGCTCCGTTGGAACTGGGTCAGCACCACGAAGCGGTGGCGGCGGGGTGGGAGTGCGCCCGTGCGTGCGCCTGTCCTCCTCCGTATCCATGCGCCGGACCGTGCCCTGAGGTATGTGTGCCCCCGTGTCTGCGGCCGCTGAGCGGCGTGTTTACCCGGGCCGAGTTGACTCGGGCCGGCGATTTCATCGGTGATGCGGTGCTCGAAGCGGGGTTCGCTGTGCCGGGAGCGACTGCGGGCGCGGTGCTGCGGATTGGGAACCCGGGCGGGCAGGGACGGTCCCAAGCGGTGCTGCGGATGATCGACCCCGGCGGGGATGAAATCGTTGTCGAGGCGTCGGGAGTATGGGTTGCCGGTGGGCCGTCCAACTACTTTGACGGCGAGATTCTGTCCGTGAACTTCGTCGACGTAGAGCCGCTTGATGGCAACTTTGACGGCTCGGTGCCGGGTACCGTGGCGCTCTACCCGATCGGCTGCGGCGTGCAGGGGCATATCCAATACTCGTACACCGTGAGTGCCACGGCCTGCAGCCGGGGATCGGTCCTCGTGCAGGCCTCGGGGACTCCGGGCTCGTG
>JBIKMF010000294.1:0-5481 GCA_044359425.1 Phycisphaerales bacterium | reverse complement strand
AGCCGACTTCCTCGCCCGCGTCCGCCGCGCCCTCGACCTCATCCACGCCGGCGACGTCTACCAGGTCAACCTCACCCACTCCCTCTCCGCCTCCTTCTCCGGCTCCGCCCGCTCCCTCTTCTCCTCACTCACCCACGCCGCCAACCCCTGGTTCGGCGCGTACCTCGAAGCCGACGACCTCGCCTCCCGCCGCGCCTTCCTCTCCGCCTCCCCCGAACTCTTCCTCTCCTTCGACGCCGCCACCCGCACCCTCACCACCCGCCCCATGAAAGGCACCCGCGCCGACCTCCACGCCGACGCCCTCCGCGACTCCCCAAAAGAAAACGCCGAGCTCAACATGATCGTCGACCTCATGCGCAACGACCTCGGCCGCGTCTGCGAACCCGGCACCGTCCGCGTCGCCTCCCCTCGCGATATCGAGTCCCACGGCGCACCCTCCGCCGCACTCCTCCAAGCCACCGCCACCATCACCGGCCGCCTCCGCGACGACCTCTCCCCCGCCGACGCACTCCTCGCCTGCTTCCCCGGCGGCTCCATCACCGGCGCACCCAAAATCCGCGCCATGCAGATCATCGACGAACTCGAACCCTCCCGCCGCGGGCCCTACACCGGCGCACACGGCTACATCGACGACTCCGGCTCCTTCGCCTTCGGCATCTCCATCCGCACCGCCCTCCTCACCGGCCAACCCGGCCCCCACCACGACCTCTTCTCCGACGCCACCCTCCGCTACGGCATCGGCGCCGGCATCGTCGCCGACTCCGACCCCGCCTCCGAATGGCTCGAAACCCTCGACAAAGCCTCCGTCCTCCGCGCCGCCACCGGCCTCCATCCCTCCCCACCACTCCCCCACACACCCAACCACTGACATGCCCACACTCCGCACCGACATCCTCGACGCCTACCTCTTCCGCGCCTCCCCCCGCGGCATCCAGTTCCTCCAACTCCTCCGATCCCAGCCCCCGCTCGCCGGCTCTTGGCAACCCGTCATGGGTCACATCAACCCCGGCGAAACCGCCGTCGCCGCGGCAATCCGCGAAATCGCCGAAGAAACCGCCCTCAACGTCCGCCACAAAGACTGCCTCGGCTTCTGGGCCCTCGAATCCGTCCACCCCTTCTTCCTCCCAGGCCCCGACGCCATCATCCTCTCCCCATGCTTCGCCGCCCACGCCCCAGCCGACTGGTCCCCGACGCTCAACGAAGAACACTCCAACCACCGCTGGATCCTCGAACACGACCTCGACGCCAACTTCATGTGGCCCGGCCAACGCGCCGCCTGCCGCGAAGTAATCTCCCTCGCCCTCACCGGCGTGCTGCCGAGGTTGTAATACGCTACTAACAAACACACCCCCCCCTCTTCATCCCGAAGCGATCGCAGCAAGGAGCCCGGGGTGCCGCGACCTTCGAGCGGTCCCCCCGGACCAACCCCCACATCTCCCTGCACACCGAAGGTGTGCGAGAAGCCCCCATCACGACAACGCCCCCACCCTCGGCCTCCACCTCATCTTTTCCAGCGCCCCCGTTCCCCTCCTCATCCCGAAGGGATGGAAGTGAGTAGCCGGGGGTGCCGCGAGCTTCGAGCGGTACCCCCGGACCAACGCACACCACTCCCTGCACACCGAAGGTGTGCGAGAAGCCCCATGGCAAACACCCCGCATCTCTTCCCAAGTGCCAAGTGCCTCATGCCAATCGCCCCTCTTCCCGCCCGCTTCGGGCGCACGCCCGTTGCCGGTGGCGCGGCAAGGCTCCGCGAGCAAGCCACCGGAAGTCCAGATCTCACCTTTCCCGCCCGGCGAAGGGCGGACGAGGGCGACGAGCGGAACTGAATCACACCTCGCCAAAGTAGTCGCTGTCGAGCTTCTTGACGGTGTAGGCCTTGTAGTCTGCGACACCCACGCCGTTGTCGATCATGTAATCAGCAAGTTGGGCGCCGTCGATCAGGACAATGCGGTGATGGGCTTTCGCCGCCGCTTCGGTCGCGCCCGACGTGAAGCCGCCGCAGGTGATGAAGACGCCCTTGGTAGCCTTGTGCTCACCGAGCGAGCCGACGAACTCGCGGATCGCACCCGGGCCTACGTCGTTGTTGTGCCGTTTGGCCTGCACGTAGACCATGTCGAGCCCGAGCCGATCTTCTTTGATGACGCCGTCAATTCCGCCGTCGCCGCTCTTGCCTACGACCTGCGCCGCGTCGAGTTGCGACCCACCGTATCCCATTGCGACCAGCACATCAACGACCAACTGCTCGAACGACTTGGGCTTCATGATTCGCACGCGGCTGAGCAGTTCGTCGGCCAAGGCTTCGCGCAGTTCGTTGTAACCGCCTTCGACGCGTTCCAGCGGCGTCAGCGTCGCTTCGCCTTCGTCGGTGCCGTCGATGTCTGCCACAGGGACAACTGCCGCGGACTTCGTCTTCTTCTGCGTGAAGGCACGGAACTCATCGAACTGGGCGAGGAACGCATTGTCGATTCGTGACGGTTTCTTCTTCAGCACCTCGATGCCACGTGGAGCGATCTTGAACCGACCCCGAGCGGACTTCTCGAGCAGAAGGCTCTTCGTAAGGTATGCAAGAGCTCAAGTAACGCGGTTGTAGAGCCGCGTCTGCGTGCCGCTTGGCAGCATGATTTCCCGGTCCTTCTCGCCCACGCCGAACTGATCTGCAAGTGCGTCAATCGCATCCGTGGTCTTGTGCTCGAGACCATCAGAGGCCAGCCTCACGAGCGGCAGCATGAACTCTTGGTATCCGGGAACGGGCATCGGGAACTCCTAGATGCCGATTGTATCAACGGTTGCCGCCGTTGCCCGCGACGGCCTCAACCCCTCCACACGCCCGAGCCCACTCACCGCCGCGGCGCCGCATCATCCGCGATTCATATGCGCCATCCGAACCCCCCATTCTTACATCTTCTCCCATTGCCCACTGCCCATTCCCCATTCCCTTCTTCCCCCTACTCCTCCTCCCCATCCCCCTCCAAATCCTCCAGCTCCCGCTCCAACCAGTACTGCTTCCGCCCGATCGTTCGCTCAAGATACGACGGGTCCTTCAGCGCACGCACCTGCGGCACGCACTCCAACTCATGATGCGCGAACACGCCGTCGAACTCGATCGGCCCCTCTTCATCCACCTTCAACAACTCGTAGTCCAGCACCACCACCCGATCGCCCTCGCGCAGGTCCTCCATCGCCCACTGCATGAACTCCACCGCCTCGTTCACTTCCTCCTGCGCGGGGCCGCGCTTGTTCGGCGTCCAGCACATCCGAGTCGCCAGCACCTGGATCGACATGTCAATCCACGCCACCCGCGCGAACGTGAACGACTTGTGGCACGACATGCACGAGAACAACCACCCGCACCCGCACCACGGGCAGTCCGCCTGCGGGAACCACCCCGACATCGCGTCCTTGCACTCGCAATGACACACCAACTCGTTGTTGTCCTTCACCAGCCACAGCGTTCGATTGCTCATGCCCCAAGCGTACCACCCAACACCCCTCAGGCCATATCACCCGGGACTTACCCCTGAAACCGCCCCGCAAACTGACATACTGTTGTCAGTGGGACCAAACTCGTCCCAACCAACCCCTTGATCGAATCCGTCTCCCCGGTACCGTGCCCGCATGGATACCAACGAACCCACCACAGAGTCCGCCATCGACCTCGACGCCTTCCTGGAGGCCTACCTCAGCCGGGCCCACACCCTCGGCTCGCTCGCGAAGGCCATGAACACCTCCGTCTCCGCCCTCTTCGAGTTCATGCAACTCCCCCACGTCGCCCGCTACATCGCCATGTGCGAGGACATCACCGAACGCCGCGAAAAGATCCTCGCCGCCAGCGCCATCACCCAAACCATGCACGAGCTCAGCAAGCTCTGCCCGCTCCCCGAGTCCCCCACCGCCGCCGACTACGACAACCGCCGCCGAGTCCTCGACGGCGTCCGCCGCGGCGCCGACCTCCTCCGCAAGCTCTACACCCCCGCACCCCGCGCCGCGGCAACCCGCCTCCAAATCACCCCCGAACTCACCGAGAACTCCCCCATCGGCCCCGCCTCCAACCAGCTCGCCACCGTCCTCACCCAACTCGCCAAGCTCACACCCAAGAACCTCCGCGCAGCCCAAGGCCAAGCCGCGGCACTCAGCCCCGCGCCCGCCGCGCCACGCGCTACCGCCCAACTTTGAAAAACGTCCGCAGCGACTCGTACAGATCGTCCCGCCCGTTCACCTTGCTCGTGATCAGCCGCGGCCCGTCCTCGTCCGCCAGCCCCGTGGGGAACGCCTCCTGCAGCACGTTGATGAAGCTCCCGCTCCCGTACGCGCTCGCGACCTGGCAGTAGCCAAACATGTTCGCCCGCGGCAACAGCTCTTCTTCAATGATCTTGCAGCACAGCCGATTGTCCGAGTCCGAACTGTTGTCCCCGTCCGAAAAGTGAAACAGGTACGTGTTCCAGTCGTTCGGATCGTAATGTCTTTCTAACAACTCTTTGCAGCACAAGAACGCCGAACTGATCCGCGTCCCGCCGTCCTCCCGCACCGAGAAAAACGTCTTCTTGTCCACCTCGGCCGCCCGCACGTCGTGCACGATGTACCGGCTCTCGATCCCCTCGTAGTTCCGCCGGAGCCACGTGTCGATCCAAAAAGCCTCCAGCCGCACCAGCTCCTTCTGCTCCTCACCCATCGAGCCCGACACGTCCATCATGTACACGATGAGCGCGTTGCTCTGCGGCTTCTTCACCTCGCTCCACGTCCGAAACCGCAGGTCGTTCTTGATCGGGATGATCACCGGATTGTCCGGGTCGTACTGCCCCATCGCGAGCTGCCGCTTCAGCGCCTCCCGATACGTCCGCTTGAAGTGCCGCAGACTCGCCGGCCCCACCGGCCTCACGCCCGTGTACTTGTCCTTGATCGTCGTCAACTGATGATGCCCCCGCGGCTTGATCCGGGGCAACTTCAACTCCTCCGCCATGATGTCCGCCAACTCCTCCAGCGTCACATCCACCTCAAGCGCGTGACGCCCCTCCTGATCTCCACCCTCCCCCTTATCAGGCTTCCCGACCCCCTCGCCCTCCTTGCCATCCCCCATCCCCACGCCGCCGGAGTTGTCCCCGTACCGAAACGTCGGAATGTCGATGTCGTGCACCGGGATCGACACCACCTTCTTGCCCTCACGAGCAAGCAGGTCGCTCTTCGCCAGAAACCGCCGCAAATCCTTGCGGATCTTGCCCCGCACGATCTGCCTGAATCGCTGGTGATCCTGTTCGATCTTGTTGACCATCGCCCCGTCCTTGGCAGCAGTTACGGCGCCCCGGCGCCTCGTCATCATCCTATACGTTTTCGGACGATCCCCGGATCTGCTTCACCCGCCCGTTCCACTTCAATCCCCCCCCGCCCCCTCCACCACCCCCTCCACCGCCGATTTCCCCCCAACGGCGCGGATTCGGCGCGTCACCGCCGCGGCACACAGCAGCCCGACCGGCACCGCCACCAACA
>JBIKMF010000293.1:0-5483 GCA_044359425.1 Phycisphaerales bacterium | reverse complement strand
TTCGACCTGAAGGACTACGACGCGGCCATCCGCTACTACGACGGCGCCAAAGAGCGGTATCCCCGTGATCCGGCGGCGCTCGTGGCGATGATGCAGATCGTGAACTCACTGGTGGCGCAGGGACAGCTCGACCGCGCACAGACGGCCAACGCGCGGGCCAAGCGGTTCTACGAGTCACTGCCGGAGAGCGTCTGGGACGATCCGACGCTGCCGATGTCGCGGAAGGACTGGGAGCGGTGGCTGGATTCACAGGTGAAACTCGGGGCTCTGGCGAGCACCGGCGGAGGAGGATGACCGAAGGCGGAGTTGCCGCGCCGGGGAAGGCGTGCGGAGGTCAGGATGACCCACGGAACACGGACTCGAACAGACGCACAGCAGCTTGACGAATGCCTCGGCACGGAGGAGCGGTTGCTCGCCGACCTGAGGTCGTTGCTCGCTCAGCAACTCGAGGCTGTCGCCGGCGGCGACGCGGGGGTGCTCGCCGATGTCATGGATCGCCGCGAGCGCTTGATCGCCCAACTCGCAGACGCCGAAGCCCGGGTCGTGAAGCTCGCCTCCGTCGCGTCGGTCGCACAGCGGGAGCGCATGCGGGCGATCTCCGAGGATGCGGGTTGTATCGCCGCGGAGGACCGGAGCGAGATCGCCAGGCTCGGCGTGATCAAGGATCAACTCGCGGCGGAACTGCGGACGCTGGCGGCGTCGAGTCGTGCTCACGGTGCATACGGCGTCGGTGGCCCCGCGGCCCCCACACTCCAGGACCGCGAGGCGTGACCATGACCACGGACCCAACCACAGAACTCCCCGCCAAGGTGGCGAGGTTGACGGCCGAAGACCTCGCCGCGCTCATGGACTCGTTCAACTCCGTGACCGCCAAACTGCAGGCGTCGCACGAATCGCTCCGCGGCGAAGTGGCCCGTCTCAACCGTGAACTTAGCGAGGCCAACGCGGCCCTCGAGCGATCGAGGAGGCTCGCGGCACTGGGCGAGATGGCGGCGGGGATCGCCCACGAGGTACGCAACCCGGTCGGGGGCATCCGGCTTTACGCGCGATTGCTGGATCAGGACCTGAGCGAGCTGCCGCGTCAGCGCGAGCTGGCGATCAAGATCGGCGAGGCCGCGAAGAACCTGGATCAGATCGTGGGCGATGTGCTGACGTTCTCGAAGGAGTTCCGCCTGCGGCCCGAGCGGGTCTGTGTGGCGTCTCTCGTCGAGCGGGCGCTCGAGGCCTGTCGCCACGATGGCGTGCCGGGGTGGGAGCGGGTGGCCGTGGAGGGTGTCGAGGCCCTCGAGGATGCCGGCGCGACGGTGGATCCACACCTGGCCGTTCAGGCGCTAACGAACATCGTGCGAAATGCGTTCGAATCGATGGCGCAGGTCGGTGGTGGTGGGCACCGGCTGGTGTTCGAGTTCGAGCGCCGACGGATGGTGGGGGCCCAGGGCGCCGAGTCCGCTGTCTCCGCTTTGCGTGTTGTGGATACGGGAACGGGGATCCCCGCGGACGCGGTGCAACGGCTCTTCAACCCGTTCTTTACGACCCGTGCCGCGGGCACCGGTCTTGGCCTTTCGATTGTTCACCGGATCGCCGACGCGCACGGCGGACGGGTGACGTTACGGAATCGCGAAGATGCGCGGGGCGCGGTTGCGGAGATCGTGTTCCCCGAGATTGTTGAGGTTGCGAGCGTGCGACCGATTGAACCGTCCACCGCGGCACACAGCGCGGCCAACCCGGAGATCCAGTGATGGCGATGGTGCTCGTTGTTGATGACAAGGACATGATGCGGGATGGCGTGGTCGTGACGCTGGAGCGTGCGGGGTTCGAGGTCGCTTCCGCGCCGGACGGGGAGGCCGCGCTTGCGCAGGTCGCCATTCGCCGGCCCGACGCGATCGTGACCGATATGCGGATGCCGAACATGACCGGCATCGAGTTGCTCGAGAAGGTCCGGCAGCTCGACGACGAGCTTCCGGTCATCCTCATGACCGCGTTCGGCACCATCGAGACAGCCGTGAAGGCGATGAAACTCGGGGCGTTCGACTACCTCACGAAGCCGTTCGAGGGCGATGAACTCATCATCTGCGTCAAGCGTGCCGCGGAGCACCGGCGGCTCGTGCGGGAGAACGCGGTTCTTCGGGCCGCGAAGACCGAGACCGCTGTGCCGGACCGCAAGGGCGGCGATCGCCTCATCGGTCGCAGCGCCGCGCTCGAACGCGTTCGCTCGCAGCTCGCGGCGGTCGCTGGCTCTCACGGCACTGTGCTCGTCAGCGGCGAGTCTGGCTCGGGCAAGGAAGTCGTTTCGCGCGCGATCCATGAGATGAGTTCGCGCCGGGGTGGTCCCTTCCTCGCCGTGAACTGCGCGGCGCTGTCTGAGTCGCTGCTCGAGAGCGAGCTCTTCGGCCACGAGCGTGGAGCGTTCACCGGCGCCGATCGCACCCGCAAGGGGCGTTTCGAACTCGCCGACGGCGGAACACTGCTGCTCGACGAGGTTTCCGAGGTCTCACCGAAGATCCAGGCCAAACTGCTCCGCGTGCTTCAGGAACGGTCCTTCGAGCGAGTTGGTTCCAGCACCTCGATCGGCATCGATGTCCGCGTGGTTGCCACCAGCAACCGAGACCTGCCCTCCGAGGTCGAGAAGGGCAACTTCCGCCAGGACCTCTACTTCCGCCTGAACGTGCTCCCCATGCACCTCCCGCCGCTCCGCGAGCGTCGAGACGACATCGGCGACCTCGCGCAGCACTTCGTTCGCGAGATCTGCTCCCGCGACGGCCGCCCTCAGCTCGTGTTCTCTCCGGAGGCGTTGTCGCTCCTGACGGAGTACCACTGGCCCGGCAACGTCCGCGAGTTGCAGAACATCTGCGAGCGGGCGGTGGTGTTGTCCGGGTCTTCGGGCGCCCCGATCCCGCGTGATCTGCTCGAGCCGTGGCTCAAGATCCGGGCCACGCCGATGCTCGCCCCGACGCAGATCATCGAGCCGAAGCCGACTCCGCAGGAGTTGCCCATCGACCCGAACAAGACGCTCGAGGAGATCGAGCGCGAGACCATTGTGCGCACCCTTGAACGCTTCAAGGGCCACCGCCAACGCACCGCGACCGCCCTGGGCATCGGGGTACGGACTCTGGGCCTGAAGCTCAAGAAGTGGAAAGAGATGAAGCTGGTCGCCGAGACGCTTTGAACCGGCCCCCCGGGACTCGGCAGCCAAGTGGCACACCCTTCGCGAGGGGATCCTCGATGCTCATTCGTGATCTGATGAACTTCGGGGCCAGGCCAGCGCTGACGGAAGCGCAGAGCTTCGCCGCGGGCCGGCATCGGCTGATCGTCAACAACATCGCGAACATGCAGACCCCGAACTACCAGCAGCGGGACGTCTCCGTGCCGGGGTTCCAGATGGCCCTGCGGGAGGCGGTGGACCGCCGCCGCGAGTCCGCACAGGGGAGCGACGTCGGGGTGTTCGAAATGCCGGAGACCAGGGAACTTGTGAAAGGCCCGCGCGGATTCTCGACCCTGAACCCACGGACGGACGGCCAGGGGATCCTCTACCACGATCGCAACAACCGCGACATGGAGCGGTTGATGCAAAACCTCGCGGAAAACGGGCTGCAGTTTCGATTCGCGACCGACGTGCTCCGGCAGCAGGGTGAGCTGCTCCGGGCCGCGATTGCCCAACGTGCTTGAGTGACAGGAGGTCGGCGTGTACGGGTTGCTCGATATCTCCACCAGCGGCATGATCGCCCAACGCACGCGGCTGAGCGCAATCTCCGCGAACGTCGCCAACCGGCACTCGGTCAACGCCGACGGCACTCCGTACCGGGCGAAGATGGTGTTCTTTGAGCCCGGAGACGCGAGCGCAAGTACCGCCGAGGGGCGCAAGTACGGCGTGCATGTTGCGCGAATCGAGGACGACCCCACCCCCTTCAACTTGCGATGGGACCCGGGCGACCCGCGGGCCCTCAAGTCTGGTCCGAACTCGGGATACGTGCAGGAATCGAACGTAAACCCCGTGCTGGAGCAGGTCAACGCAATCCAGGCGACCCGGGCGTACGAAGCCAACGCGGTCGCGGCAGAGGCGACCAAGGTGATGATCCAGCAGGCACTGCGTTTGCTTGGCTGAGGTATGATGCGGGCGGTTTGGCACCGGTGTGCCGCGCCCTTGGAGATTGGCAATGGCGGATCCACTTGGACTCATCGGCGGCGCAGGCGGGAACTTCCCCGTTCGCCCTGATCTCTCCAGGCAACAGGAAGGTGGCCAGGGGACTGGCCCGAGTTTCAAGGAGCTGCTCGCGCAGAACCTTGATGAAGTCAATCGCGCGCAGCAGGAAGCGACCCGCGCGGTCGAAGATGTGCTCACCGGACAACGGACCGACGTGGAACGCGTCATCGACGCGACCCGCAAGGCCGACGACGCCTTCCGGATGCTCCAGGCCCTCCGGAACCGGGTCATGGAGGCGTACGACGAGGTGAAGCAGATGAGGGTCTGACCCGCCGTCCGGCCAGTTCTCGGACCATCGCGCTATTGCCATTCAAGCCAGCGACCACATGCAGCCGAAACAGATCGGATCGGCGCGACGCGCAATGGCGTCATCCGATATCGCGCAAGGAGTGCGCGGCTGACAGGGCATGGAGGCCGGCTCGATGGAACAGCTCAGGCGCATCGTCGCCAACATCGCGAAGCAGCTCTCGGGGCTCAACGCGACCCAAAAACTGCTGATCGGCTCGCTCAGCGTCATTCTGGTGATGACGCTGTTCCTCGTTTCCCAGTACGCGGGGACCGCGTCGCGGGTTGCGCCGGTGCCCACGCTTGTGCCGGCGGACTTTGAACGCGCGGCGTCCAAGCTGCGGATGGTGGGGATCGCGTCGTACCCCGAGGGTGGCAAGCTGGTCGTGAACGCCGAGGATGAGGTGCAGGCCCGCGCGGCACTCCTTGAGGACGGGTTTGTGGCCCCGGGTGAGAAGGCCCTGCTCTTTGAGAACATCCTCCAGCGGCAGAGCTGGACAAACTCGCGTCAGCAGAACGACAAGCTCTACCAGGTCGCGCTGCAGAACGAGTTGAACAAGTGCCTGATGCTGATGCAGAACATCAAGACCGCGCAGGTGCTCATCGACCTGCCGCAGCAGGCGGGATTTGGCCCGAAGACCAAGGTGCCTACCGCGGCGATCACGGTGCGGACGCGCGACGGGTCGCCGATGAACCAGGGGATGGTGAACGCGGTCGCCGGTGTCGTGGCCGGGTCGGTGTCGGGGCTTGAGTTGAGCAACATCCGCGTGATCGACGCGTCGCAGGGCCGGCAGCACCGCCCCACGAGCGACAGCGACCAACTCGCGACGACCTATCTCGAGCACGCGTCGCGCGTCGAAACCAACGTGCGCGACAAGTTCCAGGATCTGCTGTCGTACATCCCGGGCGTCGTGATCGCCGTGACGGCGCAGGTGGATGTGAAGCGGTCGCAAAGCCAGGTGATCGCGTTCTCACCCGAGAAGCAGGGGACCGTGTC
>JBIKMF010000292.1:0-5487 GCA_044359425.1 Phycisphaerales bacterium | reverse complement strand
CGCCGCGTCCGCGACGCCGCCAAAATCCTCGGCATCGAGCCCCTCCTCGAACGCAAGCCCAAGGAACTCAGCGGCGGCCAGAAGCAACGCGTCGCCGTCGGCCGCGCCATCGTCCGCGAGCCCAAGGCCTTCCTCTTCGACGAACCCCTCTCCAACCTCGACGCCAAACTCCGCGTCACCACCCGCGCCGAACTCAAGGCCCTCCACCAACGCCTCAAAACCACCACCGTCTACGTCACCCACGACCAAGAAGAAGCCATGACCCTCGGCGACCGCATCGTCGTCATGAGCAACGGTCTCATCCAGCAGGCCGACGCCCCGCTCACCGTCTACCAGCAACCCGTCAACCGCTTCGTCGCCGGTTTCATCGGCACCCCGCCCATGAACTTCTTCGACGGCACCCTCAAAGCCGAAGGCGACAGCGTCCTCTTCGCCGAATCCGACGGCCCCGGCGCCATGCGCGTCCAGTTCCGCGCCGACCGCGCCCGCAAGCTCCTCCCCCACGCCGGAAAGCCCCTCGTGCTCGGCCTTCGCCCCACCTTCATGCGCGAGTCCCCCGACGCCGGCGTCCGCGTCACCGTCAAAGTCGTCGAACCACTCGGCGACACCATGGACGTCTCCTTCTCAACCCCGACTTGCACCCACGCCGTCGCCCGCCTCCCGGCCCGCGCCGGCATCGCCACCGGTCACACCATCTCGCTGACCGTCGACGGCGATCACGCCCACGTCTTCGAACAAGGTGAGTTCGGCAAAACCCTCACGCTCTAGACCACTCGGAGGATCATCAGATGGAGGGGAGTCTCATCCGTGCGCTCGCGGCAGCATCCGCCGCCCTGCCGCTCGTCGTCCACGCCCAAGCCCACGCCCAAATCCAAACCCAAGAATCCTCGCGCCCCATCCGCGCCTTCAAGACCGTCCTCACCGGCGATCTCGACACCAGCGCCGGCGCCAAGGCATTCGCCAACGCCCTCGAACTCGCCCGCGCCCAAGACGCCGTCGCCGTCGTCGAACTCTCCCCCCGACACGCCAGCGTCACCACCGCCCACGAGTTCATCCGCCTCGCCAAAGACCGCAAGTGCCGCCTCCTCGTCGTCCTCCCCTTCACCCCAGAACCCCTCCACCCCTCCTCCCTCGCCCTCGCACTCATCGCCGACGAAGCCTGCATCCCCGACGGCCTCTCCTTCCGCTCCCAACCCGACCTCCCAGCCCCCGACGACGACCGCATCCGCGCCGACATCCGCCGCGCCGAAGCCGCCGCATGGCTCGCCCCACGCCTCAAACTCCGCGGCATCGACGAAGACCTCGCCCCCGTCCTCATGGGAGCCCCCGGCCGCGCGTTCGTGATGGAGCACGGCCACGTCGAGCCCTGGCACCCCGCCGAGACCTCCCCCGCCAGCGGCCTCCCCCTCTCCACCGACGACGGCGTCGAAATCCGCTGGGACGCCCTCCAACGCCTCGGCCTCGCCCCCTGCGACAAGAAAAGCCAGGGTTTGTTCGGGGGCAAGCCCCTCAAGATCCTCGAAGTAGCCCAAGAACCCGCAGGAACCGCCGAGTTCCGCCGCGAACTCGACCGCGACCTCTCCCGCATCGCCCTCCTGCTCGACCGCGTCCGTGAATCCCTGAACCCCGCGGCAACGAACGAGCATCGAACCGATGGCCTCCGTTTGTCCCCCGATAGCGCCGCACAAACCTTGGAAGAAGCGGAGCGATGGCTCCAGACCGCCTCCAAGCGACTCGACCAAGTGCCCGAGATCGGCGATCTTGACGGGTGGCAGTCGCGCCTTCGGAAGCTCAGCAAGGATCGGGAATCCCTCGAGTCCAAGCTGCGACGGTAAACACACGGGCGAGGCCATGGCGTGCCCCGCCCAAACCAAGCGTCGGTGAGCCGCCACGATCGCGGGTCGCCCCGGAAGTGAGGTCCAGCGTGCGAACTTTGGTCGCCATCCCGGTCTACAACGAGGAAAAATACCTCTCGGGCGTCCTCACCCGCGTCCGCGAACAAGGCCACGACATCCTCGTCATCGACGACGGTTCCACCGACGCCACCCCCGCCATCCTCGCCAAAGAACGCGGCATCGCCCTCATCCGCCAGCCCCGCAACGTCGGCTACGGTCACTCCATCCGCGCCAGCTTCGCCTACGCCGTCCACGAACGCTACGACCTCCTCGTCACCATGGACTGCGACGAACAGCACGAGCCCGGTGAAATCCCCCTCTTCCTCGCCGCCGCCGACCGTGGCGACGCCGACATCGTCAGCGGCTCCCGCTACATGTCCGTCGTCGCCGGAAACGACACCCCGCCCCCAGACCGCCGCCGTATCAACCACCTCATCACCGCCGAAATCAACGACCGCCTCGCCGCCGCCATGGGCCTCGAACTCACCGACGCCTTCTGCGGCTTCAAGGCCCACCGCGTCGAAGCCCTCGCCCGCCTCGATCTCAGCGAAAACGGCTACGCGTTCCCCATGCAGCTCTGGGCCCAGGCCGCCGCGGCAAAGCTCCGCGTCCGCGAACTCCCCGTCAAGCTCATCTACAACGACCTCTCCCGCACCTTCGGCGGCATGCTCGACGACCCCGACCGCCGCCTCGCCCACTACCGCGCCGTCCTCCATCGAGAGCTCGTCCGCCTCCGCCGCCACCTCCCCGCCATCGCCCTCGCCGGCCTCGAAGCCCGCCCCGCCTGCGACCGCGGGGAAGACCGCCGCGCCTGCGGATGCTCCTGACGCCCGATTTCTCAGATTGCTGACACCCCCACACCCCGTCCGTCGCATGCATGGCGAGCGACGGACGCGCCGATCGTGCGCGCCGAAGCCGGGCCTCACGGGAGCTTTGAACCATGCGCACGCAACTCACTGGCGGTTTGATCGCAGCAACGCTCGCCGCCGCGGCAACGGTCGCGACGGGCCAGGGCTACAACGACGGCACCGGCCGCGAATGGCGCCAGGTGAACGCGACCACCGGCATGAGCTGGTCCCAGGTCGCCAGCGTCTGCCCGACCGACGGCTCCGGACCCTGCTCGGGGATCGCCTCCGGCCGGGATCTCACCGGCTGGTACTGGGCCAGCCAGGCCGAAGTCCAGGAGTTCTTCGCGCTCTTCGCTCCCGAGATCGGCGACATGGGATGCGTGGGCGGACCGGCATACGTCCTCTCCGGCCTCTTCATGCTCGACGGCGGCGTGATCAACCCGACCTGGTCCTACTACACCACCTTCGGCGGTTACCTCTACGTCAGCGGCTGGACGTCAACACGCGGAACCGAAGGAAACGCCATCCTCGGCGCGGCAAGCGCCCAGTACCCCGTGTTTGACGGCGCGCTCTGCGTCACCGGCCAGGCGGCGGTCAACACCATCCCACAGTTCAACGGCGTCTGGCTCTGGCGGCCCGTGCCGTGCGCTGCGCCCACAGTGACCGCCGAGCCCACGGACGCGGTGACCTGCGGCCGCAACGATGTCGTCCAGTTCACGATCGAAGCAGACGCGACCGGCACCGCGGGATACCAGTGGCGTCGAAACGGCATGCCCATCAGCGGCCAAGACAACCCCACCGCCCTCACCCCCGCCCTCGTCCTCGCCGGCGCCCTCCAGCCGGGGACCTTCGACTGCGTCGTCACCGACCGCTGCGGCAGCGTCACAAGCGCACCGGCCGTACTGGTGGTCTGCCCCGCCGACTTCGATTGCTCCGGTGGTGTGGACGGCGACGACGTCATCGGGTTCTTCGCCGCGTGGGATAACGGTGAGATCGCGGCGGACTTCACCGGCGACAGTGGCGTTGACGGCGACGATGTCATCGGGTTCTTTGCGCGATGGGACGTAGGGTGTTAGGCGTAGCGGATTCTCGCTTCTGAGAATCGTGAAACGCGGGTCAAGAATCCAGACATGCTCCGGCACCGTTCGCCGCATGTATAGTCAGCAACGGGAGCGATTCGGAGGTTCTATGCACAACTCAACTTTCTCGGCCGCTGGCCTCACGGTGCTGCTGGCCGGCTGCGCAACAACGATCACTCATGCCCAGGTTCTCGATCGCGGCCTGCTCCCCGGGGATGCCGCAGTCCTCCCCGCCGTCAGCTCCCAAACCGAAACCGCCGTCGCCAAGGGCGCAGGGGCCTACCTCGTCGTCTGGGCGGACTATCGCGGCAGCGGCGGCGGCAGCCAAGTCTCGCAAAGCGACGGAGACATCTTCGGCATCCGTGTCGATGCCGCGGGTCTCCCCCTCGATCCCGCGCCCTTCCTCATCGCCGGCGGCGCCGGCCTGCAACGGTCCCCGATCGTCGCCTGGAACGGCGAGGCCTGGCTGGTGGTCTATAGGTCCCAGGATCCGGTGAACGGCTACTTCGAGATGCGCACGCGTGCGCGCCGTGTGACCGCGACCGGCCAAGTGCTCGATCCCTCGCCCCTCGTCCTCGGCAACGCCGACCTCGGCTTCAGCATCGCGGGCAGCGGCGGAAACTGGCTCGTCACCAGCGAGATCTACCACGCAGACGGATACGGCACATACCTCGCCGGCCAACGCATCAACAGCTCCGGCCAACTCGTGAACGCGACGCCCGTGATGCTCATCGACTGGGTCTACGGCCAGGCCCGTGCGCTCGCGGTCGACGGCGGCTTCGTCGTCGCGGGCCCCGACTGGAGCGACAACACGGTCATCCGCGCCAAACGCTTCACCTCGACGATGGCCCCCGTCGGCTCCGTCTTCACCCTCCCGAGCCTGAACGTCGCCAGCAAGGGCAGCGAGCTCTACGCCACCTGGACCCGAGACTTCGTCAACATCGTCGGTTCCCCCATCTCCCTCGCGGGCGTGAAGTCCATCCCGAATGGCACGGTGCTCTTCAACGACCCCGCGCCCCAGTACTACCAGACCCAAGTCGCCCACGACGGCACCAACTGGTGGTTCGGATGGGGCGCAGGCAGCGACTACTGGATGAAGCGCGTCGCCGCGAGCGGGACCGTCCTCGATGCCACCGGCGTCCGCGTCCCCGTCGTCATCGGCGGCACCGTCAACAACATGTACAACCTCTCCATGCACGGCCGCGACAGTGGCGGTGCAGTGGTCTTCTGGGACGACTCCCGCGTCTCCATGGGCAACGACACCAACGTCTACGGCCACACCATGAGCGCCGCCAACGTCCCCGAGCAGGAGGCGTGCTACTCCGTCGCCACCAGGCAGCAGCGCGCCCCCGAAATGTGCACAGGCCCCGGAACCACCACCGCCGCGGCATTCGTCAGCGAAGCGGCAAACGACGACCGCGTGCTCATGCACCTGCTCAACCATGAAGGTGCCCCAATCACCGCCGAACCGATCGAGATCTACCGCGGGCCAACGATCGGCCGCGCCGGCATCGCCTGGGACGGCTCGCAGTACATGGTCGTCTGGGACGAAGGCGCACCCGGCCTGACCCCCATCACCGTCCGCGCCCGCCGCGTCGCGGCAGACGGCTCTTTCGTCGACGCCGAGCCCTTCACCGTCATGACGGGCTTCAACCCCTCCGTCGG
>JBIKMF010000291.1:0-5500 GCA_044359425.1 Phycisphaerales bacterium | reverse complement strand
CCGCGGGCTGATCAAGGTGCCCCACATCGGCAACGTCGAGATCCACGACCACGTGGAGATCGGTGCCAACTCGTGCATCGACCGCGCCAAGTTCGGCTCAACGGTCATCGGGTCGGGCACCAAGATCGACAACCTCGTTCAGATCGGACACGGCTGCAAGATCGGCCGCGCGTGCGTCCTCTGCGGCCAGGTCGGCCTCGCAGGCTCTGTCACGCTTGGTGATGGCGTCGTCCTCGGCGGCCAAGTCGGGATCGCCGACAACATCACGCTCGGCGCGGGCTCCAAGGTTGCTGGTGGCTCAGGTGTCACCAACGACATCCCCCCCGGCGCGGCATACATGGGCCGCCCGGCCCAGCCCGCCTCCGAGTTCCGCCGGAACACCGCGGCATTCCGGGCCCTGGGCGACCTGGTCCCGAAAATGAAGCGGTATTTCCGTACTTTAGACGAATAAAGACCGCACAAGTCACGAGATTTCAACATTTCCTGAAATCTCAGGTAGACTTGGAAGTTGTGATCCGACATACTTCAGTCATGGACACCCGCCCCAAAACCGTAGGCCCCGAAGCCCTCCGGGAGGCCCAAGACCGCTTCATCGCCGTCTGGGGTCAGATGGGCTCGGCCTGGGGAATCAGCCGGACCATGGCGGAAGTCCACGCCCTCCTCTTCATCAGCGGCCAACCCCTCTGCACCGACGAGGTGATGGAACGTCTCCAGATCTCCCGGGGCAACGCCTCGATGTCCCTCCGCGCCCTGCAGGACTGGGGCATCGTCGTCCGCGCCCACAAGCGTGGCGACCGCAAGGAGTACTACACCGCCGAGCAGGACGTGTGGGCCCTCTTCCGCGCGATCGTGCGTGAACGCATCAAGCGCGAGGTCGACCCGCTCCTCGCGTCGCTCTACGAAATCCGCGACCTCACCGCCGGCATCACCCCCGACGCTGGACCGGCCACCGAGATGAAGGCGCTGACCAGCGCCCACAACAAGCGACTCGACGAGATGCTCGACTTCTTCCGCACGGTCGAATCCCTCAGCCAGCGATTCGTGAGCCCCGCCGGCCGCGGGCTGCAGATCGCCGCTTCACTCCTCCGTCGGGAGGACTCGCGCGGGGGTGTGTCATGACAACTGCTTCCGCCCGCGTCCGCATCGACGTTCCCTCGACCGATCCGGGCGCGGAACTGCTGCTGGTCTGGTCGGTCTCGCGCCCCGCGCTCGCCGAGGCCTGGCCCGGCGTGACGCTGCCGCGCGACCCCGAGGTGAGCGCCGCGTTCTCTGCGGTTCTCCATCCCACGGGTGAAGTCACGGACGTGCACGCCGATGTCGCGGGCCACGAGCTTCTGGCGGAGATCACGCGCGAGGCCCGCGGCGCGTGGCTCCGCGACGAGACCACGGGCCTGCTCCACGTCCGCGTCTGCGAGCCCACGAGCGACACGCCGCTGCTGGATGCGACGCTCCGCCAGCACGCGAACTCCGTCGAACTGCTCTACGCCCGCACCACGCTGCTGGGCCTTCTGAAACTCTCCGGCGGCCGCTACGAGGTGGCCCGCGCCGCACTCACCCCCATCGGATGACCCCATGACCAGCTTCGCCGCAGAACGCACGTCAATCGGCGGCACGCTGCGACTCATCGCTGCGGACATCAAGATCGCGCACTCGGTCTTCGCGCTCCCATTCGCGGTTCTCGCGGCGTTCCTGGCGGGCCCGCGCGGCGAGACGCTTGTCGAAGGCACGCGCGGCGCGGAGTGGCGGGCCTTCGCCGGCAAGCTCGCACTGGTCGTGGTCTGCATGGTCCTTGCCCGTACGTGGGCGATGTTGTTCAATCGCCTTGTGGACGTGAAGTTCGACGCGCAGAACGCCCGCACGGCGCGGCGGGTCTTCGCATCCGGCGCGATCTCCACGAACACCGGCTGGTTCGTCGCGATGCTCTGCACCGCGCTCTTCTGCGGTACGACGGCGCTCTACTGGCTCTTCTGGTCGAACCCGTGGCCGCTGATGCTCTCTGTTCCGGTGCTCGCGTGGATCGCGTTTTACTCGCTGACCAAGCGGTTCACGATGCTGTGCCACGTCTTCCTCGGCGGCGCGCTCGCAGCATCGCCGCTTGCCGCGGCGATCGCGGTTGAACCTTCGCGCGTGCTCGAGACGCCTGCGCTGTGGTGCATCGCGGGGTTCGTGCTCGCGTGGGTGGCCGGGTTTGACATCCTGTACGCGCTGCAGGACGAGAAGTTCGACCGTGAGCGCGGGCTCCACTCGGTTCCGTCGAAGCTGGGCACGTCGCGTGCGCTGTGGACGAGCCGCGTGCTGCACGCCGCGGGCTTTGCGCTGCTGGTGCTCGGCCAGCAGGCGGGGACGGTGCTGGGCGGGCTGTTTGGCGTGGGGGTGGGGATCGTGGGCGTGCTGCTGATCATCGAGCACGCGGTCGTCGCGCACGGCTGGAAGGGCGGCAAGGGCGAGGCCGCGCTCAACATGGCGTTCTTTACGGTGAACGGCGTCGTGAGCTGCATCCTCGGCGTTCTGGGCGTGGCCGACGTGCTGATGTGAGTCACCGGTCGCGCGGCTTGTTCATCCCGCCGGCGCGACGGATCGAGTTCTTCCCGAACTTCGCGTTGATCGCGTCCGCCACGGCGTCGAGCTTTGCGGACTGTTTCTCCCGCGGCGCCTCGAAGAGTCCGAGTTGCTTCTGCGTCCCGAGCTCCTTCAGGCTCACGCCGAGCAGCCGCAGCTTGCGCGGACGGCCGCCGCACGAGGTGATCCAGGCGTCCAGTAGTTGCTGCGCCGCGGCCCAGAGATCGTCGGTGCGGTCGGTGGGCTCGTTGAGCGTGTGCGATCGCGTGTGCGTCTGGAAGTCCGGGTCGCGCAGCTTGAGGGTGAGCGTGCGGCAGAGGAGGCCCTCTGCGCGCAGGGACCGCGCGACCGATTCCACTTCGGTCAGCAGGATCGACCGCAGCCGCGCCGCGTCGCCGATGTCCTCGGCGAAGGTGTGCTCCTTGCCGATGGAGCGTTGGTGCTCGCGCGGCTCGTGGGAGTGCTCGGAATCTTCACCGACGGCGAGGCGCCGCCACGAGCGGGCGATCTCGCCGAAGCGTGCGAGGAGGGCTTCTTCGGGAGTGGCGAGGAGGTCGGCGACGGTGCGGACGCCGAAGTGCTCGAGCTGGTCTCGGGTGACCTTGCCCACGCCACGGAGCACGCCGACGGACATGGGCGCGAGGCGAGCGGGGGCTTCGTCGAGGGGGATGACGAGCACGCCGTCGGGCTTGGCGTGGTCGCTGCCGACCTTGGCGAGGAAGCGGTTGGGGGCGACGCCGACGGAGGCGGTGAGCGAGAGTTCGGCGAGGACCGCGGCGCGGATGCGGACGGCGGCCTCGCGTCCGCGGTCGAGGCCGGACCAGTTGGCGACGCGGGTCAGGTCGACGAAGGCCTCGTCGAGGCCTAGGGGCGTGATGTCGGGGGAGAAGCGGCGGAGGATCTCGCGGACGGCGGCGCCGGCGGCGGAGTAGGCCTGGAAGTTGGGCTTGACGACGACGGCGTGCGGGCAGAGGCGCATGGCTTCGCGCATGGGCATTCCGCTCTTGCAGCCGAAGGGGCGGGCCTCGTAGGAGGCAGTGGTGACGACGCCGCGCTCGGCGCCGCCGACGAGCACGGGCTTCCCGCGGAGCGCGGGGTTGTCGCGCTGTTCCACGGCCGCGAAGAACGCGTCCATGTCGACATGGAGGAAGGTGCCCACGGGGGACATTGTTGGAGGGCCGGGAGTGGGTACACTGGGGGCATGGCGAGGCATCTTGCGATCTATCCGGGCTCCTTTGATCCGGTGACGTACGGTCACCTAGACGTCATTTCGCGGGGGCGGAGGCTCTTTGATGAGTTGATTGTCGGGGTGGGGTTGAACCCGGGGAAGAGCCCGTTGTTCAGCTTTGACGAGCGGGTGGGGATGGCGCGGACGCTGGTGGATGAGATGGTGCGGCAGCATCCGGAGGGGGCGACGGTGCGGGTGATGCCGTTCTCGGGGTTGACGGTGGACTTTGCCCGGTCGCTGAATGCCGCGGCGCTGCTGAGGGGCGTGCGGAATCTGAGCGACTTGCAGTACGAGATTCAGCAGGCGGTGACGAATCGGGAGGTGGCGGGGTTGGAGACGGCGTTTGTGGTGGCGGGGCAGAGCTTCGCGTATACGTCGTCGAGCCTGATCCGGCAGATTACGGCGATGAGCGACGACGCGACGACGGCGTTGTCGTCGATGTGTCCGCCGGTGGTGATCGAGGCGTTGAAGCGCAAGCGTGCGGAGCGGCATCCGGCGCTGGAGGCGCTGCGTTCGACGCTGGGCGGCGTGTGACGGGCGGCGGCGCATACGCTTCAAGAACTATGGAACTCAGGATTATCTCGATCGGGGCGTTGGCGGCGAACTCGTTGTGGGGGGAGCGTGCGCCTGCGCGGACGGGGCACGCGACGACTTCGCTGATCGTGACGAAGGACGCGAAAATTCTTGTGGACCCAGGGATGCCGACGTCGGTGCTGGTGGCGCGGCTGAAGGAGCGGGCGAATCTGGAGCCGAGCGACATCACGCACGTGTTTCTGACGAGCTTCAACCCGGATACGCGGCGGGCGATCCGGGCGTTTGATGGCGCGGCGTGGTTGATCCACGAGGCGGAGCGGGAGGCGGTGGGGGTGCCGATGGCGCAGACGCTGATGGAGCTGGCGAACCGGCCGGATGCGCCGGGGGCGGCGGAGCTGCGGCGGACGCTGGAGGACGACATCGCGGTGCTGCGCAAGTGCGTGGCGGCGGAGGACAGCATCGCGGAGCACGTGGACTTGTTCCCGCTGCCGGGGGTGACGCCGGGGCTGTGCGGGCTGCTGCTGGAGGGTGCGCGGCACACGACGCTGATCTGCGGGGATGCGGTGCCGACGGTGGAGCATCTGGAGCAGGGGCAGGTGCTGACGAACGCGGCGGACGTGACGAGGGCGCGGGAGAGTTTCCAGGAGGCGGTGGAGATCGCGGACCTGTTGGTGCTGGGTCGCGACAACATCGCGGTGAACCCGACGAAGCGGCCATTCTAATATGCATATTACATTTCCCGGGTGTCCCTTGTGCGAGACGGCGGAGCGGGTGCGCGGTGGGCGGGAGCCCGCGTTCATCGCGGAGTTGTCGCGGACGTACATGCTGCTGGGGGAGAACCAGGGCTGCCGCGGCTGGGTGGTGCTGGTGCTGAAGGAGCACGCGGAGCACATGGGGGGAATGAGCGACGCGGAGCAGGCGGAGGTGTTTGCGGATGTGAGGCGAGCGGCGGCGGCGCAGCGGGCGGTGCTGGGGCCGGTGCGGATCAACTACGAGTGCTTGGGGAACGTGGTGGCGCACGTGCACTGGCACCTGATCCCGCGGCACGCGGACGATCCGGCGCCGAAGGGTGTGGTGTGGGGGTGGAGCGCGGAGGCATTGAGGGGTGCGGTGGGGGAGGGGGAGCGGGGGGAGCTGGTGGGGAGGCTGAAGGGGGAAGTGGGGGGGTGAGGGAGTGGC
>JBIKMF010000290.1:0-5503 GCA_044359425.1 Phycisphaerales bacterium | reverse complement strand
AGCGCCATCGCGGCCTTCTGCATGAACGCGAACTTGCTCGGATCCCCGCACTCGCTCGACTCGCTCGCGTCGATCACCACGTGCAGCGACAGATCCTCCTCCTCCAGGAACAGCTTCAGAAACAGCTTGTCCAACCGGCCGAAGATGTTCCAGTCGATGTGCCGCATGTCGTCGCCCATCACGTACTGCCGGTGATCCGCGAACTCCACGCTCTCGCCACGCTTCTTCGACCGCCGCTCACCCTTCAGCTTGCCGAAAAACACCTTCCGGCTCGAGAGATCAAGCGGCTCCAGCTTGCCGATCAGCTCGGAGTTCAGCAGATCCTCGATTGACTTCGGCCGCTTCGGGCTCGGTGTTCTCAGCATCGCGCACTCGTCCAGTCTTCAGATTGCCGTCTCACTTCGACCCCGTCCCACGCCACTCCCGCGGCGGCAGCGGCGGCAAAGGAAAGTTCCGCGGCGGCCCGTCCGCCGAATCCCACGTGTACGGCCGACCGTTGTCGTACCGCATGCTGTGCCGCGTCGTTGCCCAACGCTCCAGCGCCCACTCGCCGTCGAAGTGAAACTCCATGTCCACCCATTCCACGATGTCGAAGTTGCCCTCGACCCAGAACCCGCCCGGCTCCCACACCCGCTGCAGAATCCCCGGCGGATCCTCCCGCACGATCCGCCACTTCTTCGTCAGCCGCAGCGAATCCAGCCTCGTCTCGACTTCCTCCCGCGTCATCCCTTCGTAAAACGCCTCCGAGGCCCGCCCGTTGAACTCCGCGTCCGTCAGGTTCGCGTGCAGCGGATAGTTCGCGCACCCCGTCAGCACGGCGCACACGCCCCCCGCAACACACACGCCCCACCGCGACGGGCTCGACATCGGACTCGTCTCCTTACACGCTCACCATCTTCGTCGGCTCCGTCGGCGTCAGCTCCAGGACCTTCGCAACGATGTCGTCCGGATCGATCCGGTCCGCTTCCGCCTCGAAGTTCATCAGCACGCGATGCCGCAGGCACATCGGCGCGATCTTCTTGATGTCCGCGAACGACACGTGGAACCGCCCGTCGATCAACGCCGCAACCTTCGCGCCCAGCATCAACGCCTGCGCACCACGCGGGCTGCTCCCGCACCGGATGTACTTGTTCGTCGGCCCGCCCGCTCCACCCGCGGCATACGGCCCACCCGGATGCGTAGCCATCGCCAGCCGAGCCACGTACTCCTTCACGTGCGGCGCAACCACCACGCCGCGCACCAGCTTCTGCATCTCGATGATCGACGGCCCGTCCAGCACCTTCTCGCAGTTCATGTCGGACGTGCTCGTCGTCCGGTCCAGGATCGTCATCAGGTCGTCCAGCTTGCTGTACCCGACGACCACCTTGAAGATGAAGCGGTCAAGCTGGGCCTCGGGCAGCGGGTACGTGCCTTCCTGCTCGATCGGGTTCTGCGTCGCCAGCACGATGAACGGCTTGTCGAGCTTGTACGACACGCCCGCCACCGTCACGCTCCGCTCCTGCATGGCCTCGAGCAACGCCGATTGCGTCTTCGGCGTCGCGCGGTTGATTTCGTCCGCCAGCACCACCTGCGCGAAGATCGGCCCACGCTGGAACTCAAACTTCCGTCGACCCGTGTCCGGGTCTTCCATCACGATGTTCGTGCCGATCACGTCCGCCGGCATCAGGTCCGGCGTGAACTGGATGCGGTTGAACGGCAGGCTCAGCGTCTGCGCCAGGCTCCGCACCAGCAGCGTCTTGCCCAGCCCCGGCACGCCCTCCAGCAGCACGTTGCCGCCCGAGAACAGCGACATCAGCACCGCGTCCACCACATCGCCGTGCCCGACGACCACCTTGCCGATCTCGGCCCGCAGCTTCTGAAACGTCGCCCGAAACTGCTCGCACTGAGCCTTCACCTCGGCCGGAGTCTCCATCTGCACGTCCTTCGCCGTCGCCATATGCCAAGCTCCCTTCAAGTACCCGCCCGCTCACTCACCGACTTCGCATTCAAGAATCTCAAATCGAACCTTCCGCCCCATTGCCCATTGCCCATTGCCTAGTGCCTAGTGCCTAGTGCCTAGTGCCTACTGCCTACCGCCTTCTTCTTCCCCCCCCATCCCATCCTGCGCCTTCTTCTTCGCCTTCAGCAACCGGCTCATCCCTTCGCCAGGCGCCGCCGGATTCGCTCCCGGCTTCTCATCCGTCGGGCGTGGCTTGGCCTTCAGAATCTCCGGCGTAGCCGCCGCGCCACCGAGCGCGACGTCCTTCACGTTCTTCCGCATCTGCTCGGCGTTCGCCTCAAACTTGACCTTCGCGGTTTCCTTCGCACGCTTCTCCGCGTCCGCGACTGCCTTCTTCGCTTCCGCGGTGAGCGCCTCCGCCGCCATCCCCGCGCCCTGGCCCGCGCCGCGCTCGGTCATCTTCGCCTGGGCCTTGTCGCGCGCCGCCTTGAGCCCCGCCAACTGCTGGCCGCCCTGCGTCACCTTGCCCTTGCCAAAGAGCGCCAACGCGCCCTGCGCCATCGCCTTCAGATCGATCCGCACGCGACGAACACCAACATCGACCAGGAACAACCCGATCCCGATCATCGCCACGTACAACCAGATCTGCCGCGACGCCACCGGCATCCGCAGGCCTTCGCGCGTCCACAGCCGGTCCGCCTTCGGATCTCCCGTCAGCACGCGGCCGCCGGTCATCTCCGCCACCTGCATCAGCAGCGGCGTGTTGTCCTCAAGCGTCCTGTACTCGTCCGCAAACGGCCGGCTGATCGCCGCCTGTACCGTCCCCTCGATCGCCTGCCCCTCCCGATCCGGGTCCGGCGCGGCGTACTGCAGATTCACAAGATAGCTCCCCGCCATCTCCGTCGGCACCGACGCCGTGTACCGCCCCGGCCCCGCCTGCTTCAGCACCACGTCCACGCCCTTGCCGTCCGGCGTCGCGAGCCGACCCCGCACCACCGCGAAGTTCAGCCGCTCACCCTTCGCGTCAAACGCCTCCATCGTCACGACCGTCTGATCGCCCTTGTTCTCCGTGACGACCCGCACATTCCCATTCCCCGGCGGACGCATCGCCCACCGAATGTGCTGCTCCCAAAAGGCCTTGTAGTTCCCCCACGACATCCAGTCCGGGTTCCACTTCGTCGCCGCGTCGCTCGTGTACGTCACCACCTTGCCCAGCCCGTACTGCCACTGCGCCAGGATCGGGTCCCCCTCCTTGCCCTTAAGCGACACCACCGACAACCCCTCACGCTCCGCCGCCACCACGTACCCCTTGATCGGCGGCACCGACGAAATCCCCCGCATCGTCTCGCTGAACCCCACCATCTGCGGCTGAAACGCCGGCCCCTCCCAGATCAAACTCCGCCGGATCGTCTGCGCTTCCTTGATGAAGATCTGCGGCAGCGTCGCCAGCGCCTTCTGCGTGGCCACGTGGTAGTGACGACCCTTCGTGTACCGCGAGATGTACTCCATCCGGCTCGTGTCACCGCCCCCGTGCGGGAAAACGCCCACCGTCGAGATCGTGATGTTCGCCGCGCGATACTTGTCCAAGAGCGTCGTCGAGGGCGGCGACGGATCGCCGTCCGAAATCATGATCACGTGCCGCTGCCCCGCCTCCGCCTTCGTCAACCCCTCCAGCGCCAGCTCCAGCGACGGAGTGAAATCCGGCATGTCGCCGAACATCAGCTTCTGGATCGCACGCTTGATCTCCGTCCCGTCCCCGATCACCTTCAGCGGGTGCACCCACTCCGTGTTCCCGTTCCACCCGTACTCGATGATCCCCGCCAGGTCCAGCCGCGACAACGCGTTCACCGCCTGCTCGCACACCTTCTTCCCGTAGAACACGCCCTCGGGCATCTCCACCGAGTGCATCACCAGCGCCAGCGCGCCCCGGGGCATCTGCCTCTTCTGCGGCGGATCCAGCTTGATCGGCAGCGCATCCTCCAGCGGCGAACCAATCCAACCCCCCGCGCCAAACGCCCGCGGCCCGCCGATCATCAGAATCCCGCCCCCGGTGTCGTGCACGTACTGCCGCAGCTCCTCCTGCTGCCGCTGGCTGTACGGATACGCCTCCTGGTTCACCATGATGATCGCGTCGTACGCGTTCCACTCAGTCAGCGTCCCCGGCGCCGCCTTGCCATCCCTCACATCCGCCTTGATCTTCGCTTCCGCCAGCAGCTTCAGGATCGGCCCCGCCGCCTCCGGCTCCCCCTCGTCCACCAGCACCAGCACCTTCGCCTCGCCCGACACAAACGTCACCACTTCGCTCTTGTTGTTCTCCACCACCGAGTCGCCCACCACACGCCCGCCCTCGGTGATCGGCTCAAACACCGCCTGGAAGTTCTGCGGCCCCGCCTCGCGCGCCGCCACCAGCTGCGTGAACGTGTTCAGCCCCGGCTTCAGCGCCACCGGGCTGCTCGCGATCGTGTTCCCGTTCAACTGAATGACCAGGTTCCCCTCCGCCGCCTTCACCGCCCGCAGCACCACCTTCACCGCAACGTTCTCGCCCTCGCGCGCCGATGCCGGCGCCGCCAGCCGCTCCACCAGCACCTCGTTCTCGTACTTGTACTTCAGCGCGATCACGTCGATCGGGATCCCCTGCGCCTTGGCCGCTTCCGCCGCCTGCAGCAGGTTGCCCGCGGTCTGGTTCCCGTCAGACGCCAGCACAAGCCGATTCGCCGCGTCCTTCGGCAACACCGCGATCGCCAGCCGAACCGCCGACGCCAGGTTCGTCCCGTCCACCGCGCCGATGTGCTGCTGCTCCAGCCGCGACACCAGCTTCGTCGGCAGCGTCTGCACAAACGCCGACCGCGCCGCCGTCACCAGCCCCAGCCGGTCATCGGGCTTCTTCTGCCCCTCCGTCGCCGCCGCCTCCACGTACGCCTTCACATCGTTCTGAAGCTGCGTCGGCACCGACTCGCTCGCGTCCAGCACCACCGTCACCGCGACGTCCTTCGCCTCTTTCCGCCACTGCGGCTCCGCGAGCGCGCCCACGATCAGCACCAGCACGATCAGCCGCGCCGCCAGCGCAACCCACCGCGTCGTCGACCCCAGGCCCGCGAGGCTCCGCATCCCGATCAAAAACGTCAGCAGCCCCAAAACGGGGATCAAAAACAGCCACACCGGAGTGTCAAACTGCACCGGCCCGAACTGGACGGACGCCAGGAGGTTCATCATGCGCGAGGCCCCCTCCCGCCCGTCGAGCGCACGCCGCCCCCGCGTTCAGCCGGTTTCTTCGAGTCCTTCATGGTGCGCCGTGCCTCACATTCAATCCGGTTTCTCGAACACCTGGATCCGGTTGTTGCCGGAGTCCAACACATACGCCTCCCCCCCGATCCACGTTACCGCCCACGGCGTCGACAGTTGCCCCTTCGCTCGCCCCGGCACACCGAACACCCCGCGCGATTCCCCCGTCTCCAGATCAATCCGCTGCAGCCGGTTGTTGCCGAACTCCGCCACCATCGCCGTCCCGTCCTCCATCACCTCGACACCATAAGGATACTTGAAACTCCCCGGCCCCTCACCCAT
>JBIKMF010000289.1:0-5504 GCA_044359425.1 Phycisphaerales bacterium | reverse complement strand
GTCCATCGCCGCGCTCGTGAGCTGGGATCAGGAAACCTACATGCCCCCCAAGGGCGCTCCCATGCGGGCCGAGCAGTCCTCCCTGCTCGCCGAGATCACCCACCAGCGACTCACCGACCCGCGCGTAGGTGAATGGATCAGCGCCTGCGAAGCCGACGCGACCCTCAACAAGAAGGGCTCCGTCACCGCCGCGAACATCCGCGAGATGCGTCGCGACTACGACCGCCGCACCAAGCTCCCCTCCTCGCTCGTCGCCGAACTCGCCGAGACCGGCAGCCGCGCCCAGCACGTCTGGAAGGACGCCCGCGCCAAGAGCGACTTCAAGATGTTCGCCCCCTGGCTCGACAAGATGATGGCCCTCCAACGCCAGAAGGCCCAGTGCTACGGCGTCCCCGCCGGAGGCGAGCTCTACGACGCCCTCATCGATGAGTACGAGCCCGCCGTCACCGCCAAGGAAATCGCCGCCGTCTTCGGCCCGCTCCGCAAAGACCTCACCGAGCTCGTCAAGCAGGTCGCCGCCGCAAAGAAAAAGGTCAACACCTCCTGCCTCACGCTGAAGATCGATCCCGCGGCACAGCACGCCTTCGGCCAGAAGGTCCTCGAGGCCATGGGCTTTGACCTCGAGGCCGGCCGCCTCGACGTCACCACCCACCCCTTCTGCTCCGGCTTCGGCGCCGGCGACACCCGCCTCACCACCCGCTACCGCGACGAGAAGTTCACCGACGCCCTCTTCGGCACCATGCACGAGGGCGGCCACGGCCTCTACGAGCAGGGCCTCCCCAAGTCCGACCCCGGCAAGAAGAAGGGCGTCTTCGGGCAACCCATCTCCGAAGCCGTCTCCCTCGGCATCCACGAGAGCCAGAGCCGCATGTGGGAGAACTTCGTCGGCCGCTCCCGCGAGTTCTGGACCTGGGCCCTGCCCATCGCCGCGAAGACGATGTCCCCCAAGTTCAAGAGCTTCTCCGTTGACCAGATGCACGCCGCCGTCAACACCACAACCCCCAGCCTCATCCGCGTCGAAGCCGATGAGGGCACGTACAACATGCACGTCATGATCCGCTTCGAGATCGAGCGATCGCTCCTCTCCGGCGACATGAAGGTCAAGGACGTCCCCGCCGCCTGGAACGACCGCTACGCCGACTTCCTCGGCATCAAGGTCCCCGACGACCGTCGGGGCTGCCTCCAGGACGTCCATTGGAGCTTCGGCCTCGTCGGGTACTTCCCCACCTACACCCTCGGCAACCTCTACGCCGCCCAGTTCTGGGAGAAGATCAACCAGGACATGCCCGGCCTCAAGAAGGACATGACCAAGGGCAAGCTCCTCGACCTTCGCGACTGGCTCAAGGACAACATCCACAAGCACGGCCGCCGCTACACCGCCGCGGAACTTTGCAAGAAGGTCACCGGTAAGAACCTCGAAGCCGGTCCCCTCCTGCGGCACCTGCGTTCCAAGGCCCAGGCCGTCTACGGCATCTGATCGCGCGCCGATTCGCACGTACCGGGGTCTTTCTCATCAGCGGACATGAGCAACGACTCCAACAACGCCTTCGGTGACAACCCCACCGAGCCCTTCGGCCCCGGCGATGGCCCCGCGTCCATGCTCGGCCGCTACCGCCTCCTCCGCGAACTCGGTCGCGGCGGCTTCGGCACCGTCTGGCTCGCCGAAGAACGCGGCCAGGTCACCCGTCGCGTCGCCATCAAGATCCTCACCGACCCCCTCAGCTCCCGAGAAGTCCTCGCACGGTTCCAGCAGGAAATCCAGGCCCAGGCGATGATGAACCACCCGGGCATCGCCAAGGTCCTCGCGGCAGACCGCGCCCCCGACGGCCGTCCCTACTACGTGATGGAGTACATCAAGGGCCTGCCGATCACCACCTTCTGCGACCAGAAGGAACTCTCGATCAAGGACCGCCTGGTTCTCTTCCGCCGCGTCTGCGATGCCGTTCAACACGCCCACATGAAGGGCGTGATCCACCGCGACATCAAGCCCAGCAACGTCATGGCCGGCCTCGTCGAAGACGCCGAGCGCTTCGAATCCATCGAACAGGTCTTCGTCCGCGTCATCGACTTCGGCGTCGCCAAAGCCATCAACCGCCCGCTCATCGACGCCACCATCGCCACCGCCGACTTCCAGATGATCGGCACCGCCGGCTACATGAGCCCCGAGCAAGCCAGCCCCGACGCGATGGGCATCGACACCCGCGCCGACGTCTACTCCCTCGGCGTCATGCTCTACGAGCTCCTCGTCGGCGCCCGACCCTTCACCAACGATCAACTCAAGAACGCGATGTGGAAGGGCATCCACAAGTTCCTCCAGGAAACCGAACCCCCGCCCCCCAGCACAAGACTCTCCAACCTCCGCACGGCCAGCGACGACGAAGGCCAGAACTCCGCCACCATCGCCCGCGCGCGAGGCTGCGCCCTCGACGTTCTGGTGGAAGAACTCCGGCGCGAACTCGAGTGGATCCCCCTCCACGCCATGGCCAAACTCCCCGAGGACCGCTACCGCTCACCCGCGGACCTCGCCGACGACATCGCCCGCTACCTCGAAGGCAAACCCCTCCGCGCCGGCCCCCGAACCCTCTGGTACCACGCCCGCAAGATCGCCCGCCTCTACCGCCCACAGGTCGCCGTCGCCCTCACCATCCTCACCCTCCTCATCGCCGGCGCCGCCGGCGTCACCTGGCAGTGGCGCGAAGCGGAATCCGCCCGTGCACGCGAAGCCCGTGAACGCCAGGCCGCCGAACGCGAGGCCTACCGCTCCCTGCTCATCGGTATCAACGGCGAACTCGTCAGCCGCTCCTTCTGGTACGCCCGATCCCTCGTCGACGGCGCCGCTCGTCACCGCGGCAACTGGGAGTTCGACCTCCTCGCCGGCCTCACCCCCGCCCTCGAACGACACGCACCGCCCGATCCCATCGTCGCCATGGCCGCCCGCGGAGATCGCATCCGGGCGATCGGAGCGCTCCAGAACTTCTGGCTCTCCCCCACGAACTTCAACGAGGTCGCTCCCCCAGACGCCGGCATCGCACGCACCGTCGCGCTATCGCCCGATGCGAAGTTCATCCTCGCCTACCGACTCCGTCCCGGCACTCCCGCCTGGATCCTCCTCGACTCCGACGCCACGATCGCCGACGCCCGTGTGCTCCAAGGACCAGCGCCCGCTGGTCGCCTCCTCGGTGCGGTCTCGCTCGACGGTTCTCGCGCCGCCCTCGGCACACACGGCCAGTCGCCCCTGCTCATCACCTCAACATCCGACAGCACGAGCATCCAACTCGACGTGCCCGCCGCGGCATGCGACTTCACCCCCGACGCCTCCGAGCTCATCCTCGCCGACGCCACCCTTTCCCGCTATTCCACCACCACAGGACGTCGAACCGGCGAACTCCTTCCCAACCGTCAAGCGACTCCGGGACGTCTCCTTCGATTCTCGCCCAGCCGCGATGCCGTGCTCATCATCGACGCCGCTCAAGCCCAACTCTGGGAACTCGCCACCGCGCGAAATGTCTGGACGCGCCCCGGCAACTTCGTCGCCGCCGCCTTCAGTCCCGACGGTGCCTCGGTGCTGCTCGCAACTCCCTCCGAGGTCCACCTCATCCCCGCCGCGTCCGGTACCCGCAGCCGCGTTCTGCCGTTCGACTTCACGATTCTCGCCGTGGGCTTCACACCCGATGGCTCGCGCGCCTGGGTCTCCGGCAACTCGATCAACCGCAACTCCCTCGTCCTCTTCCCACCACCAGACCCCCGGCCGTTGTTCGTCGGACCACCCGATGCCGTGCTGCGAGGTTCCACGGCCTCACCGCTTCTCGCGGTCGAGTCGGAGCAGAAGCGAACCGTCGATCTCATCGATACACGCTCGGGCGTGGCGATGGCCCAACTCGTCAACACGCTCGGTCCCACGTCCTTTGATCGTAACGGCGACGTCTGGGTCACCTCCGCTCTGGGTGATCAGCCCATTCTCATCCATCGCTCCGCCGCCGGCGAGGCGACCGAACCCGCGCCCCCATCACTCAAAGTCGCCCCCGACCAGCCCCTCCGCGTCGGCCTCGCGCTCGGCGACGCCGCGATCTTCCTCGCGGCCTCGACGCAGACCGAGGTCAGCGTTCACAAACGAACGAGCGCCGGCTGGGCCGTCCTCGGCTCCTGGCCGCTCGCCCCCGGTGCCGACCCAGCACGACGGAAGCCGGAGGAGTTCGTTCGTCCCGCTCTGGTTCGGGCCGCCGACCGCGACGCCATGGTCGCCGTCGCGGCCGAGACCGGCGTCTACCTCCTCGACTCCAGCGGCGCCCAGCGATCCTTCGTCCCCGCCGAGGCTGTCCCCGAGTTCATCGAGTTCGAACCCGCGTCCACCACGCTCGCCATCGCGTGCGCCGGAGGCGATGTCTTCCTCGCGACCGAACGCTCCATCACGCAGCTCCAAAAAGCCGACGGCAGGCCCACCGACGTTCAAATCCGCGGCATCTTCTGGATCGAACCCGGCAAACTCGCCATCGTCGAGTCATCCCAGGTCGTCGTGTGGGACACCGCGACCGCTTCCGAACTCGCCCGCATCACGATCCCCCCGACCCAATCCGCAACGATCGCCGGATCCGAGCGGCGTCTGATCTCCGCGGACGTCCACGCAACGGTCGACATCATCGGGCGTCGATAGCCGCGTTCCCGATCCAAGCGTACCCGCCCGCGTAGCGCACCCAATCTCAACTCGGTTGAGCATCCTCGGGCGGCTTGGGTCGAACGCTGCCCACCACCAGTTCCTGGTTATCGAGCAGGTAACGGGTGTGCGGCGCACCCACAGCGTCGCACGCGGGGGTGGCGCACTTCTTCTTGAGATCAGTGACCTTCTGGATCTTGACCCGCTTCGGCGGATCCTCGTGCGTCGGGATGCAGATATACCCCTCGGAGCCGCAGTTGTAGATGTAGCCGTCCTTGCCGTCGCATTTGCACTTGGTAGCCGTGGGCAGGCAGTTGATCGTCAGATCAAACCGCGCCGCCGCGACGTACTCGGACTGGGTCGGGCAACCACAGAGCATGTGCGTCTCCGCTTCGACACGCGCCCCGCCCGCATTCTCGTACTCCACCTTCGCCCCGATCGCATCCACCCGCATCGCCTGGCCCCGCGTCACGCCGCGCACCCGGGTTGCATTCTTCGGGACACACACCAGGAAGCTCGCGCCGCTCGGCTCCGTGCACTTCCAATACGTCCCCTCGACATTCCCGTGCTTGCACGGCACTCCCGTGTCCACGCACAGAATCTCAACCGGTGCCACCACCGAATCCGACGCCCGCACCTCGGAGCACCCACCGTCGCACCCGCACGACTCGCCAAACGCGCCCGGTGTCTTCTCCCGCATGCTCCCTCGCACGTTAAACGTCGCGCCGCCGGCCTTGACCTTGAAGACGAACTCGAGGCCGCGAGTGGTATCGCAGTAGCCCGCACGGCAAACGCCCGACCAGTCCATCCCCGTGATCACAACGCTCGGGGCGTCGATCGGGAGACAGATGTC
>JBIKMF010000288.1:0-5535 GCA_044359425.1 Phycisphaerales bacterium | reverse complement strand
CCGCGGCGTGAGCGTCGGCACCTTTCGATGTCGCGCATCGCGCTCGCGTGCGGCCTTGTGCTGGCGGGAGCGGGGATCGCGGTGTTTCACCGGTTGAGCCCCACGCCGCCAGCGCCCGCGCCGATCAACATGATCGCCGAGGGGATGCCGATGGATGCCGCGGCGACGAGGGCTGCTGTGGTGGGCACGCTGGGGTCGATCGAGGACAGTGTTGCGGGGTCGATCGCGGGGCTGCTGTCGCGGCCGACCGGTCGCGTGTACGCGTTGTCGCCGGAGCGTGCCGGGAACTCTGCGCTGGCGATCGGGGACACGAGCCGGTACGACGCGCACGCGTCGTCTCTCATGACGTTCGAGTGGCGGATGGACCAAGGCAGCGGGGCGCTGGCGCTCCTGCCGTTCCCATCGGCGCACCGTGCGCTCGCGGCATCGGAGGTCGAAGGCCGTCGTCCGTTGCCTCTCGGGTTCGACCCGCTGCTCAGTGTTCCGACGACGGCGACGGTGCTCAAGCGGAATCCGTTGGTGCTGGAGCCGGACTCCGAGCCTGGCGCGGAGGTCGAGAAGGACTCATCGCGGGTCGACGAGGGCAACAAGTAGGACTGGTCGTGGGGTAGTCGTGATCGCATTTCGCACAGCTGGGTTTGTGGCCGGTCTGGGCTTGCTGGCAAGCCCCGTGATCGCATCCGCACAGCCGGAGGTGTGCGAGCGTCCGCTGATGCGGGCGATAGGAGACCTTCCGCAGACGGTGAGCATGGTGGTCGCGGGCGAGGGGCTGGATCGGCTGCGGGACACCCCGGCGATGAAAGCCGCGCTCGAGTTCCTGCGCGAATCCGGGATCGCACCAAAGTCAATACGCGGGTGGAATGCACTCGCGGGCGAGATGGGCATGCCGTTGTCCCAGTCGATCGACGAACTGCTCGGAAGGCAGTCGCTCTACGTGGTCTCGGGGCACGGCGACGAGGAGCGGCACGCGTTGCTCACGCTGGTCTCCCCGCAGACCGAGTCGCGGGTCCGAAGCCGCCTGCAGCCCGTGCCCCGGCAGATCGAGGGCGGACGACCCGTGCTCTCGCTGGAGAACGGTGCGTTCGAACTCACGAGCGTCAGGTCCGGTGACGGATGTTCATCGCTGCTGCTCACGCCCCGGGGCAGCTCCGAGTTGGCCGATGCTCTGCTCCCCGTTGCATCGGGCGAGGCCGTGGCGGAGCCGTTGTCGTCTCGAGCCTTCTGGAGCGAGGTCGCTTCGCAACGACCGAGCCCGCTGATGCTGCTGATGCTCTCGTCGCACAGCGAGCAGGACTACTGCCTCGCCGGGATCAACGCTTCCGGGAACCAACTGCGCGCAACGATCCGCGGGACCGCGGCGATGGTGCTCGCGTCGCCGCTCGAGCAGGGCCTGGTCAAGCGATCGCGGTGGCCGCGCGAGGCGGCCGAGTACTTGGCCGAGGGTTCGAGGTTGATGGTCGCGGGGTACACGCAGGCGCCGGTGGGCCCGGTTGTGGCCACGTCGATCGCTCCAGCGACCCTCCTGCATCGCGCGATCTCGATTCTCCGGCTGCCGACCGAGGTCGCCACGCTGATCGATGGTCCCGCGATCGTCGCGGTGGGCGAGTCGGACGCGCTGTTCACCGCGGCGATCCCCACGCGAAACATCGGGAAGTTCGCCCCGCTCGTCGATTCCTACGCGCAGGGCTTCGCACGCGAAGGCAGCGAGCGGCTGGACGCGAAGATCCCGATGGACTCCGTGCGCGTGCTCGCCCTCGGTGACGACTCGCACCTCCTGGGCGGCGACAAGCCGACGAAGGGCGCAATCGCCTGGTGCTTCACGGAAGATCCCGCCGACGCGAACGGCGGGTGGTGGACGGTGTGTCTGCGCACCGGTGATCGTGCGGACGCCCTTGCGGTCGAGTGTGTCAGGCGATTGAACGCAGAGTTGGCCTCGTTCGCCTTCGACACGGCACCTTCCAGCGGCACCGCCCGCGATGTCTTCTGGCTCCGTGTGCGTCCGGCCTCGCTGGCGCCGCTCGTCCCCGCCGAGAGCGGTGGGGGGCTGCGGTGGATTTCCGAGATCGAATCGCGGATCTCGCTCGATGCCCGCGATGCCGCGGCCGGTTCGCTCACCATCACCTTCGACACGTCGCTCCTCAAGGCGGAGTGATCAGGCGCGGCGGCGGCGGTTCAAGCACAAGCCACCCGCCAACCCGAGCATCGCGGTCGCCGGCGCGGGCACGATGGTGTAGGTCACGGTGACGTTGTCGATACCCCACGATTCATCGCCCATGCCCTGCAAGCCTTCGTCGGCCCACAAGAAGACCAGGTTCGAGCCGCCGGAGTACTGGACGGTGCGGGTGATGCCGCGGTAGATGGAGTCGTTCCAGCGGGAGTTGAAGCCGTACTCGCCGTAATGGGTGGGATCACCGGGGTAGTTGTCGGTGCAGCCGGGCTGGTTCGCGAAGGTGTTTCGGAGGACCTGCGTGTCGTTCATCTGCACCCGGAAGCGGTCGGGACCGAAGCCCACGTCACCGTCCCAGGAGTCGATGCAGTAGAAGTCGAACGTGAGCGTGACCTCGTACCACTGGGCGCCGCCGTTGCCGCCGGGGCCGGGCATCGGACGGAACGCGGGCAACGCGGGCAAGGTCAATCGCGTGTAGTTGGTCGAGTACCGGCCGTTGAACTTGGAGAAGACCGAACGCGCCTCGGCGTTGATGCCGCTGTTGCTGCTCCACTCGCTCCCGAGCGTCCCCGACTCGAACGTGTTGCGGTACAACAAGGTGTCGGCACAGGCGAGCGGGGCGATACCGGCGGCCAGCGCGAGCGCGGCCAGAGCAACATTGGTCTTCATCTCTTCTTCTCCTCGGCCGGAGCACGGGGAGCGAACGTCGAAGGCCCTTGGGGGCGACCGTTTCGACCTGACTTCGCATCCGTGCGGCGGTCACGATCAATGTGCCCCATCTCCGGCGAAACACCACAAAATCACCCCTGTTCCCGCCTTCGAAGCGGGGTCTGGAGGGCCTGTGCGGGCGCGTTCGGGGAATCGCAGGGAGTTGCGCCTATAGTGTGAGGTCCTACGCCGCGGTGCCGCGGCATCCCCCGATTTGAAAGGGATTTGGGAGGGTCACCAAACGGGCCGCCACAGGCCGCGAGCAGGGTGACCGTGTTGAGCAGGGGCGACGCGCCCGGAAGAAGAACGAAATGACCACGCAGACGAAGACCCACAACTCCGGCGCGAACCTGGATGCGATCCCGCGGAACCACACCATCCGCAACGTCGCGATCATCGCGCACGTCGACCATGGCAAGACGACCATGGTCGATAACCTGCTCAAGCAGTCCGGGAACTTCCGGGCCGGCGAGCTCGAGAAGCTCGAGGGCGGTCAGCACGGGCTGATCATGGACAGCAACCCGCTCGAACGCGAGCGCGGCATCACCATCCTCGCGAAGAACTGCGCGGTCTCGTACACCGGGCTCGACGGCAAGGTCTACCGCATCAACATCCTCGATACCCCGGGCCACGCGGACTTCGGCGGCGAAGTCGAGCGCGTGCTCCGCATGGCCGACGGCTGCTGTTTGCTCGTCGACTCGTCCGAAGGCGTGATGCCGCAGACCAAGTTCGTGCTCGCCAAGGCGCTCGAGCTGGGCCTGCCGCCGGTCGTCATCGTCAACAAGATCGACCGCCAGGACCAGCGCGTGCAGGAGGTCGTGAACGAGGTGTTCGACCTGCTCGTGGAGCTCGGCGCCGAGGAACTCGCGCTCGACTTCCCCGTCATCTACTGCTGCGGCCGCGACGGCTGGGGCAGCAGCCAGTGGCCGATCCCCGAGCCCCGCCCCCTGGACCTCCGCGACGTCTTCGAGGCCATCGTGAAGCACGTGCCCGCGCCCCCCGCGGACACGACCAAGCCCCTGCAGACGCTCATCACCAACATCGACTACAACGAGTACGTCGGTCGTATCGGTATCGGTCGCGTGTTCAACGGCCGCATCCGCGCCGGCCAGCAGGTCTGCGTGATGAAGACCGACGGCAAGCAGGTGCTCACCAAGGTCGGTCAGCTCCTCCAGTTCGTCGGGCTCAAGCGCCAGGAAGTCGAATCCGTCGAGGCCGGTGACCTCTGCGCGATCGTCGGGCTCGAGAGCGTCGATATCGGCGACACCATCGCCGATCCCGAGTCTCCTGTCGCGCTGCCCCCCGTCAAGGTCGACGAGCCGACCATGACGATGATGTTCAAGATCAACGACTCACCCTTCGCCGGCCAGGAAGGCGAGTACGTCACCAGCCGCCAGATCCGCGAACGCCTTCACCGCGAACTCGAGAAGAACGTCGCGATGCGCATCGATCCGGGTCGCACCGCCGACGAGTTCATGGTCTCCGGTCGCGGCGTGCTCAGCCTCGGCATCCTCATCGAGACCATGCGCCGCGAAGGCTTCGAGCTTGCCGTCGGCAAGCCCGAGGTCATCCTCAAGGACATCGACGGCGTGCAGTGCGAGCCCATCGAAGAGCTCGTCATCGACACCACCACGCCGACCGTCGGCTCTGTCATGGAACTCCTCGGCCAGCGCAAGGCCGAACTCAAGAAGATGGAAGGCCGTGGTCCCAACACCACCCACCTCCGCTTCGAGATCCCCTCCCGCGCCCTCATCGGTCTTCGCGGCAAGGTCCTCACCGCCACGCAGGGCGAGGCCATCATGCACCACTCCTTCCTGCGCTTCGAGCCCGTCTCCGGCGAGATCCCGCACCGCCCCGTCGGCGTGCTCATCAGCCTCGAGACCGGCCCCGTCACCACCTACGCCCTCGAACAGCTCGCCGACCGCGGCATCATGTTCGTCACTCCCGGCGAGAAGGTCTACAGCGGCATGATCGTCGGCGAGCACAACCGCGACAACGATCTCACCATCAACTGCACCCGCCTCAAGCACCTCACCAACATGCGCATGGCCAACAAGGAGCAGACCGTTGTGCTCAAGGCCGCACGCAAGATGAGCCTTGAAGCTTCGCTCGAGTACATCGAGGACGACGAACTCGTCGAGCTCACGCCCAAGAGCATCCGCATTCGCAAGAAGATCCTCGACGAATCGATGCGCCGCCGGGCCGATCGCGCCACCCGCGACCGCGAAGCCGCCGAGTAAGCTCAGACCCTGCTCCTCGCGCCAAACGCCAGCCACTCCAGCATCAGGAGCGCCGCCAGCGCGCCCAGGCAGTACGGCCACAGTTCCTCCCGCGCGGGGGCTGCTTTCGTCGTCTGCATGACCTGCCCGTCCACCACGATCTCCGTCGGTGCGCCCAGTTCGCTCTCCGCGTGGTCGCACAGATTCACCGTGGCGATCGCCGGCGTCGCGCCCTTCACCACGTATACCCCGCTCCGTTCCGCAAGCCCGAGCGAGATCTCCCCGGGGCCCGCCGCCGTCGTTCGCATGGTCGTGGGCCCCTCTGCTGTGATCTCCCCCGGTCCCGTCGCGGTCACACGCAGCGCCGCACCGGTGCCCGTTGACGCGCCGTTGGATGTCTCGTCCCGCATCGTCAGGTAGTCAACAGACCCTGCGACAAAC
>JBIKMF010000287.1:0-5537 GCA_044359425.1 Phycisphaerales bacterium | reverse complement strand
ACTCCGCGGAAAGTCGCGTGCCTGAATGCGTAGATCGGCGTGCCGGCGGCGTCGTACACCTGTCGGCCTTTGTCATCAACGGCGACGAGTCCCTGCCCATCGGAGACGAACGTCCGGGCGGCCTCGGAGCGCGCGGGCGCGAGCATGGTGACGTGGGAGGCCTCGACGCGATCAACCGGCTTGGGGAGCACGAAGAGAACCTCGTGGCCCGCGCGGTCAAGAGCCTTGGTCAGGCCGTAACACGCGACGCCGAGTCCGCCCGCGATGAAGGGAGGGAACTCCCAACCGAGCATCAGGATCCGCATGTTTCGCTCCCCGCGAGTTCGTTATTCATCGTCGCCGCCTTCCATGTCCCCAAGACGGCGGAAGCAGGCCTCGTACCCCAGCAGGGCGAGGGCGGCGGCATCCGCGGAGGCCGAGAGCTCCGCGGGGAGGGGGGAGCGGAATGTGAACAGCTTGTCTTCCGAGCGGAAGTGCTCCACCCGAAGACGAGGACCGGAGTAGCCCAGGTCGACCATCTCTTCTTCCACCAGTTCATCCATCTTGTCGCCCGTGTGGACCAGGTCCTGCTCGATCGACTGGCTAAGCCAGCGGTCGGCGGTCTGGAGGCACACCCAGACGCGACCCTCCGAGAGCACGAGGGAGTAGAACGCCGGCGCCCCGGAATCCCGGGCTTGGCACCGGAGCCCATCGGGGCCCGGCTCGACGGAGGCAAAGACATCCGCCTCGGCCGCCCGTGCGGCCACTGTTTGGACCAGCGCGGCAAAGGGGGTCTGCGGGGGTAGAAAGGACGGTTGCATAACTCCGACAAGGCCCGGGAGGGGCCTTGCAGGCTGGAAAAGGACCCCGGGATGACGCGAAGGGGGGAGCCGGGGGCTGCCGCCACCATGGTCGCCGGATTCAGAGGTTAGGCGCGGGAGGTCCGCCCCGGGTTTTCGGACCGATGAAGGAGGAGTTGAAGCGGGCGGCGGCGCGGCTATATTTCTCCCCCGGCCGCGAGGTCGGGCGACCACGCCCAGGTGGCGAAATTGGCAGACGCACTACCTTGAGGTGGTAGCGCCCGCAAGGGCATGGAGGTTCAAATCCTCTCCTGGGCATTCTCGACGGCGAGCCGAAAGGCCGCCGTCGTTGCGTTTTTGGGGGCGACGCACGAGGACGGTCTGTAGGGGTGTGGGTGCCCGGGACATTGGCGAGGATCGATTGGTTCCGCTGTATCACCACCGGTGATGCTCCGATGAATCCTGTGGCCTACCGGTGCCCTTAGAGGGGATTCAAGATGCGTGTTCTCGTCGTCGACGATTCGGCGTTCATGCGGAAAGCGATCACTCTCATGATCGAGAGCGATCCTGCGTTCAAGGTTGTGGATATCGCCCGCAACGGCGAGGAAGCGCTTGAGAAGATCAAGACGTTGAAGCCGGATGTGGTGACGCTGGACATCGAGATGCCCGTCGTGGATGGGATGACGGTGCTCCGACGGCTCAAGCTGGAAGCGACCTCCCCCAAGCCGGCGGTGCTGGTGTGCTCAACGCTCACGAAGAAGGGGAGCGTGGACGCGCTTTTGGCGATGCGTCTGGGCGCGGCGGATTACATCAACAAGGATCCGGGCGCATTCGGGGCTGGCAACGAGACGGTGCGTCAGGAGTTGATGGCGAAGCTGAAGGCGATCGGAGAGACGCGGAGCCGGCAGAGCGCGGGTCAGAAAGGTCCCGCGCGTGCGGCGGACCCGACGCCGAACCTGAGCATGAAGGGCGCGGACGCGGTGCTGATCGGTTCGAGCACGGGCGGTCCGCCTGTACTTGAGGAGATTCTGACCGCACTGCCGGCCGAGTTCCCGATGCCGGTGGTGGTCGCCCAGCACATGCCGGTGCTGTTCACGCGCAGCCTGGCGGAGCGATTGAACGACACGTGCAAGATCGAGGTACTCCACGGGGAGCACGGGACGAAGTTGAAAGCCGGCGCGGCGTACATCATCCCCGGCGGCCAGCACGGCCGGCTGGTGAAGGGCTTGCTGAACGAACTGCGCCTCGAGGTCTCTCCCAACCCCACGGACGCGCCGTACAAGCCGAGCGTGAACGAGTTGCTGAGCTCTGGCGCTCGCGTGCTCGGATCCCGCTGCGTGGGCGTGGTGCTCACCGGCATGGGGGACGACGGCGGGCGCGGGGCGAAGGAAGTCCACGCCGCGGGCGGGCGGATGCTCGCGCAGTGCGCGGAAACCTGCGTCGTGTACGGGATGCCCCGCGCAGTGGTCGAAGGCGGATCTGCCCTCGCGGCACTGGCGCCGGCGTCGATTGCCGAGGCGCTGAACACGCTGAACGTCCAGGCCGACCGAGAACTCCGGAAATCCGCCTAGAGATGACCGGTTCGTAAAGCGACCGCGCGAGCGAGTCGATAGGCAAAGAACGATGAGGGGCGGGTACGCCCCTTTCGAGCAAGGAACCGCCAGATGAGCAAGATCACGAACACGTCGGGTACGGGTGCCATCGGAGCCAAGCCGACGAGCGGGGGCCAGCAGCTCCAGCTCGTGACTTTCGAGGTCGCGGGCGAGGAGTTCGCGGTTGACATCCTGGCGGTCCAGGAGATCAACCGGATGATGGACCTGACGAGGGTCCCCCACAGCCCGGCCGAGGTCGAAGGCGTGATCAATCTCCGCGGGAAGATCATCCCCGTGGTGGATCTTCGCAAGCGGTTCAACATGGATGTGAGCAACCGCGACGAGTCCAACCGGATCATCGTGGTCGAGGTCGTGGGGCGCGTCGTCGGCTTCATCGTGGACCGCGTCCACGAGGTGCTGCGCATCGACAGCGGTATCGTCGAACCCGCACCGTCGATGGTGTGCTCGATCGATTCGGAGTTCATCTCGGGCGTGGGCAAGTTGAACGACCGGCTCCTGATCCTCCTCGACGTGAACCGCCTCTTCTCGGCAGAGACCACCAAGATGGCAGCCTGATCACGCTACGACCGCTTCACGGAGACCCGAATGACCATCGGATGCAAAGTCACGATGACCGACCGCCAGTTCGAAGGGCTGCGCAAGGTCATTTACGAACGCTCGGGGATCCACTTCCCGGACGGCAAGAAGTACGTTCTGGAGTCCCGGCTCGGCGCGAGACTCGCCGAGCTCGAGATGGAAGACTTCGATCAGTACACGGCCTTTCTGACCATGGGCCCGTACCAGACCGAAGAGTTCCAGGAGATGTTCGACCGCATCACGATCAACGAGACCTCGTTCTTCCGCAACGAGCCGCAGCTCGAGGTCTTCGAGAAGCGGATCCTCCCGGAGCTGCTCGAGGCCCGCAAGGGCGTGAAGCGGCTGCGCGTCTGGTCGGCGGCGTGCTCGTCGGGCGAGGAACCCTACACGCTGGCCATCATGCTCAACCGCTGCCTGGGTGTCCGCGCCGCCGATTGGCGGATCGAGATCCTCGGCACCGACATCTCCGAGCGGGTGCTCGAGATCGCCCAGGCCGGGCGGTACACCGACTACTCCCTGCGCACAACCTCCCCTGTGGTCCGGCAGCGGTACTTCAAGCAGGAACCGGGGTACTGGACCATCAACGACAACATCAAGTCGATGGTCCACTTCGAGACCCACAACCTCAAGGACCGCCTCGGTGCCAAGCGCTTCGGCACGTGGGACGTGATCTTCTGCCGCAACGTGATGATCTACTTCGACGACGCGATGAAGCTCCAGCTGCTGCGCTCGTTCAGCGACCAGCTCGCCGACGACGGCACGCTCTTCATCGGCCACTCCGAGATGATCCGCGCGGAGGAGGGCGTCTTCACACCCCTCTCCATCCCGCAGGGTTTCTGCTACCGCAAGCTCTCGAGCGTGAAGAAGACGACCTGATCCGAAGACCATTGTGTTACGCATACCGGGGATGAACCATGTCGTTTGGCGGCTTTGATCCCGAAATCCTCCAGGACTTCCTCACCGAGTCCGGCGAACTCCTCGAAACCCTCGAGGGCGACCTCGTCGGTCTCGAGAAGGACCCCGCGAACCTCGACCTCATCAACCGGGTCTTCCGCGCCCTGCACACCATCAAGGGCAGCGCGAGCTTCCTCGCGCTCACCAACCTGGTCAAGATCGCGCACGTCGCGGAGAGCGCACTCAACGCCGCCCGCAACCAGACCGTGACCGTTGACCATCACCTGATGGATCTGCTCCTTCAGGCCGTCGACATCCTCAAGGTTCAGATGACCCAGATCCGCGAGGGCAAGGACCTGGTCTGCCCGCCCGACGCCCTCGTCGAAGAACTCGCCGCCATCGGCGAAGGCAAGCAGGCACCTTCCCCCACCGCGACCACCGAGCCGGCTCGCGCAGGGACGACCACGGCCCAGACCGTCGCCAACGGTCGGACCATCACACGCCTGGATCTTCCCGCCGGCAAGGCGGACCTCCTCGAGTTCCTCGTCGCCGACATCGAGGAAACCATCGGAAAGATCACCGGCCACTGCGCCTCGCTCGCGAGCGACGCCACCAGGCCCGCAGCGAGCGCCGAACTGGCGACGCTCTCGGAAGAACTCTCCAAGGCCGTTGCATTCTTCGACTTCGACTGCTTCACCAGCCTCGCGGCGTCGCTCCGCGATGCCGCGGAGAACGCCGAGGCCACCCGTGGCGATGGCGCGGAGCAGATCGTGCCCCGGCTTCTGGCGATCTGCAAGGTCCTGTCCGAGCAGTGCGCCGGGCTGAAGAAGAACGAACTGATCGGCGTGGCCATGGGGCAGATGCTCGGCCGACTCGACGACGCGCTCAACGCCCGCGATCTCGGAGCGGGCCGCCTTCCCAAGGGCTGCGACGCCGACCAGGCCATGGCCTTCGACGGCGTCGGTGGCGGCACACCGCAGGAGTCCGCTTCCTCGGACGCAGCGAGCACCGCGGCGACGACCGCGTCCCCAGTCGGAACGGCCCCGACCGCCACGAAGACGGACGAGGCCGGCGCGAAGGGCGCGGCGACGAGCGTCGAGAGCACCATCCGCGTCGAGGTGAACCGCCTCGAAGCGCTGATGAACCTCGTGGGCGAACTCGTGCTGCAGAAGAACCGCGTGAACGCGATGGCCCGCAAGCTCAACTCCGAGCAGGCGATCGCGGGCGACACCCTCGAAGCGGTCGCGCTGGCGGCCGGCAGCCTCGACCGAGTGACCGCGGACATCCAGGCGGCGGTGATGCGCACCCGCATGCAGCCGCTCGAGCGGCTGTTCTCAAAGTACCCGCGCCTGATCCGCGACTTGGCGACCAAGACCGGCAAGAAGATGCAACTGGTGATCGAGGGCGGCGACACGGAAGTGGACAAGTCCGTGATCGAAGAACTCGGCGATCCGCTCGTCCACTTGCTGCGCAACTCCGCCGATCACGGCATCGAATCACCCGAGGCCCGCGAGGCCGCCGGCAAGCCGGCCTCCGGCACGATCACGCTCCGCGCGAGCCACGAGGGCAGTCAGGTCCGCGTGCTGGTGATCGACGACGGCAAGGGCCTCCACCGCGACCGAATCGCCGCGAAAGCGGTTGAACGCGGCCTGGCGACCGCGGAGCAGGTCGCGGG
>JBIKMF010000286.1:0-5540 GCA_044359425.1 Phycisphaerales bacterium | reverse complement strand
CGAGCGGGCGTACAAGCGCCTCGAATCCAGCGGCGAGTTCGCCTTCCGCCTCATCTTCACCGGCGTCCAGCTGACAGACACCCAGAAGACCAAGATCCGCGAGCTGCTCGAGATGCACCAGCGCACCACCAAGGGCAACGCCTCCGAGAAGGAAAACGGCATGCTCTTCCTCGCGATCCTCCCGCACCTCACGCAGGAACAGGCGGCCAAGGTCATCGCGAACGTCAAGGGGCTGGAGACGGGCAAACTGCCCAAGAAAGCGTCCGAGAAGACGTCCGACGGGCGCTGAATCTCGACGTGAAGCTTGAGCAGATGATGCAAATCGCTAGACTCGGCGGCGTCTGAAGCACCGTTGTTTGAGGAGAGGAGCGTCCCATGGATCTTCGTTGCTTGATCGTTGCCGGCGTTGTCGGCGGAGTGATGTCGTGCTGCGCTGGTGGAGTTGTCGGCGAGTGGAACAGGCTTCTGCTCGACTCCGTTGCCGCCACCAACACCGCTCCCCCCGCCGCGAGCCGCATGATGGCGATGGTCCACTGCGCCCAGTTCGAGGCCGTCAACTCCATCAACCGCAACTACCGCTGCTACGACCAGTACTTCCCCACCAGCGCGAACACCGACGCCGATGCCGCCGCTGCCCAGGCCGCGCGCGACACGCTCGTGCACCTCTTCCCCGCGCGTCAGGCCATCTTTGATGCACGCCTCGCCGCCGACCTCGGCGCCATCGCGAACGGGGCCGCGAAGAGCAACGGCATCGCGCTGGGTCAGGCCTCCGCCGCGAGCATGCTCGCCGCACGCTCCAGCGACAACTCCAGCATGTCCATCGTCCACAACGGCGGCACCGCCCCCGGCCAGTGGCGCCCGACGCCGTCGGGGTTCCAGAGCGCGGCGTTGCCGCACTGGCGGTACGTCACGCCGTTCGTCGTGAACTCTGCGCAGCAGTTCATGGCCCCGCCCCCGCCCTCGCTCTCGAGCAACGAGTACGCCACCGCGTTCGACGAAGTCCGCCGACTGGGCTCGGCCTCCAGCGCTGAGCGCACGCCCTACCAGACCGACACCGCTTTCCTGTGGCGCGCGGGTGGAAACACCGTGACCCCGCCCGGCCAGTGGTGCCAAGTCGCGCAGCAACTCGCTGACACTCAGGGCCTCAACACCGAACAGTCCGCACGCCTCTTCGCCCTGCTCGGCATGGCCGTCGCCGACGCCGGTATCACCGCGTGGGAAACCAAGAACACCTACGACTTCTGGCGGCCAATCACCGGCATCCAGCTCGCGGGCACCGACGGCAACGACCTCACCGTCGCCGATCCCTCCTGGCAGCCCCTGTTCAACACGCCCAACCACCAGAGCTACACCAGCGGCCACAGCACCTTCAGCTCCTCCGCCGCGGCACTTCTCGCGGCGTTCTTCGGGACCGACAACCTCGGCTTCACGGTGACGGGCGACGGGCGCTCCCGCCCGTACACGAGCTTCTCCGCTGCCGCCGCCGACGCCGGCATGAGCCGAATCTACGGCGGCATCCACTGGCAGTTCGACAACACCGCGGGGCTGCAGAGCGGCGGTGCGATCGGAAGCTGGGTCTTCGACAACGCGTTCCAGGTGCCCGCACCGGGTGTTCTTGGCCTGCTGACCGCCGGGCTCCTCGCCGCCGGGCGGCGCCGGCGGTAAGCCTCTACCATCCGGGTCTGATGGCCAAACGCTCCGTACATAACGAAGACGACGACGGCCCCAGCGCCGCCGACCTCGAACGCTTCAGCGACGTCACGCGTCGCTGCCCCTCCTGCAAGAGCGAGGTCTACGACGAGGCCGAGCTCTGCTGGAAGTGCGGGCACGCCTTCTCGCGCGCCGACACCGCCACGCCGCCGCGCTGGGCCATAATCGTCACGATCGCCGTCCTTTTCGGCATCGTCTTCCTGTACATGCGAAGCTGGTTCTGAACCTCACCCGCGGGCCCGCGACTCCGCAAGGTCCACCCACTTCTTCACCTCGGTCCGCAGCGCGGGCTCGACGCCCTCCGCCGAAGCGCCCGGTGCAAAGTACCGACGCTCGATCCCCGTGACCGCCGCGGCAATGTCGCGCCGTTCCGCGTCGGGAAGCCCGGTCGCGCCGATGCGACGCAGCAGCGCCACCGCGCCCACGGGCGTGAGTTGCTCGGGCATCACGAAGCTCGGCGTGTACGCGGTCTGAGGCTTGCGACGGCGCATTGCGACGGCCACGATGCCAGCGCCCACGAGCGCAACCCCACCGATGATCCACGGCAGGCGCGAGGGCGTCGGGCTGCTGATGCTGATCGGCACCACGGCCTGCGCGTCGACGATGTCCGCGTCGGCGTACCGCTTGAGGCTCGCCGTCTTCACCGCGAGCTGCGGCTGCGGGAAGGCGAACTCCGTGGGCGCGGAGCCCGCGACGGGCGCGAGCTCCACCGACCAGGTCCGCTCGGACACCGGACGGGTGCGGGGCGTGGAGGTGTCGAGCTCCTGAACCTGCGCGCCGTTGTCGACGAGTGTGGTCACCGTGAACCCCGCGGGCATCGCGGAGAGCACCTGATCGAGCTTCGGAATCAGCCCCTTGCCCTTCGCCGTCACTTCCAGCTTCAGCATGCCACGCGCGGCGTCGCGGTCGTCGAGCGTCTGCGTGATCTCCAGCTCCTCGATCGCGGGCAGCGTCGACTTCGCGCGGCAGTCGATCAGCTGCGCCGACGTCGTCTTCGGCATGATCACCAACCCGCGACCGTCCGTGAAATCCAGGTCCATGTGGACCGGCGGAATCCGGTCCACCGACGGGTCCTTGGCCTTGAGCACCAGGTACGCGAGGCCGTGTTCTTCCCAGCCGTCACGCCCCGCGCCAACCGGCGCAACGCCCGGCTTGTGGAACGTGACCGACAACACCTCGAACCGCTCCGAGAGCACCTCGCGGAGCTTCTTCTCGAGATCGTCGCGGTACTGGATCGGTTGGCCCATCGGGTTGTACTGATCGTTGAGCGTGTACTTCGCGAATCCGCCTGTCTCGCGCGACACCGCGCCGGTGCATCGCACCACGAGGTTCGCGCCGAAGGGGAGTTCGTTGCCGACGTCCGAGCTCCCGTCCACCGTGAGCGCGAGTTCGACCTCGGTCTTCAGTTCGTTGTAGTACGAGAGCAGCTTGCGGGCCGTCGCGCCCGCCGGTGCATCGCCCAGCACGCGGCACGCGTGCGTCAGGAATCGCACCTTGAGTTCGGGCGAGATCGACATCATCGCCGAATCCACCGACTGCGCGAACTGCTTCAGGTGCTCCGCACGCTTCGCGGCGGGAATCTCCTCGATCGCGCGGATCACAAGGTCGATCTGCTCCTCCGCCGGGCGGTCCTGGCGCGTGAGGTACCCCAGGTCGCTCGCGCCCAGCGCGGAACTCATCCACTGGAAGTACGGACGCGCGGAGGGCTGCGCCGCGCCCGAACTGAGCGCCTCGCGATACACCGCCGCGGCCTGCGCGTACTGCCGGAACGCCGACTCACGCAGCGCCGCGTACTCCGTGAGATCGCCCCCGCGACCGTAGAGGAACTCCGAGCGATCGAAGGCCAGATCCGCCCGCATGAGCGCGGATTTCCAGATGTCCGACGGAGTCGAACGCCCGCGCTGCGCGAGCAGCGCGGCGAGGTCGTACCCGGACTGCACGGCCGCGGCGATCTGCTCGTCGTTGCGGCGCGTCTGGGCCTGCTGCTGCACCTGCTGCTGACGCCAGGTGGTGCCGAGCGAGCGTCGCATCGTGTCGGCGAGGGACATCGCGACCTCGGCATCCATGGAAGCGATGGGACCGAAGCATCGCTCGACGTCGGCCTGCACGAACACCTCGGCCTGCGAATGGCTGGAGGTGAAGGCTGTGGTGAGCGACGCCGCGGGCACGGAGAGATCGAGCGTACGGAGTTCGGCGAGCACGCCGGCGAGGGCCGCGATCTGGCGTTCCTGGCGTGCGCGCGTGAGCGGGATCACTCCCTCGGGCTGGTACCCGCCGCCGTAGCCGTATCCGCCGTATCCGCCCCCGTAGCCGCCATACGAGCGATAGCGTGCGTAAGCGGGTTGATAGCCGCCGTAATACATGCCTTCTTCGTTGTACTGCGGAGCCGCCGGAGCGCCGGACCACGACGCGACGAGAGATTCCGCGAGTCGTGTCGCGCGGGGCTTGTCGGTGGACGCCAGCGGGCGGATCACGGCGAGCACGGATTCGTAGTCACCCGCGCCGCTGCTGACGCTGGCGGACATCACCTCCAGCTTGCTCGCGAGCCCCGGATCGCCCGCGAGCAACCACGCCGTGCCCGGGAGCAGCGTGCCGAGTTGCTCGGGCGGAATGAACCGGAATCGTTCGTCCTGCCGCTGACGCTTGGTGTCCTCCGCCTCGTCGAGGATGGTGAGCGCCATCATGTTCAGCGCGGTGCTGTACGCGCCGACCTGTTCGGGCGCACCGGAGACCAGCGCCTCGCCGAGCTGCTTGACGATCTTCAGGCTGGCGATGCGGTTCTCAGGGGGCAACTGCTGCATCCGCGTGATGCGGGCCTTGTTCGTCGCGGTGTTCACGAGCGTCCACGCCACGTCCGGCTCCGAGCGGAACGCGCCGGCGAGGAAGGCCGTTCCCTCCTCGGGCGTCACGCGGTCGAGGTAGCTCAGCACGCGTGCCGCGGCACCGTTGCGCTCGGGAGTCGGCGCATCGGCGATCTTGAGCACCTCCAGGCACAGCTCCCATGCACGACGGAGCGCACGCTGCTGGTCTTCTGCGCGCGGCTCGCGCTTCACGAGGCCGTCGAAGTACATGACGTGCAGATTGATGAGCCGCGCGTTGCGGTCCTTGAGCGCGCCCTCGAGCGGATCGAGGAACGGCTGCGCCTCCACGGGCAGGTCCGCGCCCATCAGCAGGCGCGCGGCCCGCGCGCGATTCGCCGGCTCCGCGCCGCCGAAAAACCGTGTGCCTTTGCGGATTGTGGCGGCGAGGTGCGAGGGATCAGCCCCGCGCTGCACCGAGCCCTGCAGAAGCCCCGCGAGAATGTCCACGTCCTCATCTCGAAGCTCAACCGGGCTCGCCTCCGAGATCGCGATGATCTCCCCCGGCACCAACGCCTGATCGCTCTGCAGCGACTGCAGCACGAACGCGTACACGCCCGCGGCATCCTCGCCGAGGTTCGCCTTAAGGAACTCAGCGACTCCCGGCCAATCCCCCGCGACAACCGTCAAGCGAAACGCCTCCGCCTGCTTCTGCTCCTCGGGCGTCGGCGGACGCTGATTCGGGTCCTCGGCCTCGCCGTCCGTGGGCGCGGGTTGATCGGCCGGCGCGTCTGCCGCGGGAACGGCGTCGGGCGCGTGCTCGGTCGCGGGTGGCTCGGGTTCCGCGGGCTTTTCCGGCGGCTTGAGTCGTGCCTCGCGAGCCTTGACCTGCAGCGCGGCGCGAGCGGCGAGCACGGTCTCGGGCACGCGGGTGTAGTCCTGCTGCATGAGCAACATGCCCAGCGGCGTCTTCACCGGCGGCTGGTCGTCCCGCGAAGCGCGGGCGTATCCGCCGCTCTCGCCGTATCCAGC
>JBIKMF010000030.1:0-18992 GCA_044359425.1 Phycisphaerales bacterium | reverse complement strand
TCTCGGCGCGCGGCTGGCTCATCACCGCGTGTGCGGTAGATGTCGGCGAGGCGTTCGTAGGCGTAGTCGAGGGAGGGGTTGATGGCCAGCGCCTGACGGAGGAGAGACTCGGCCTCGGAGTCGCGGCCGACAGAAGCGAGTTCCCAACCAGTGTTGGCCAGGAAGACGGTGTTCTGGGGGTTTAGCTTGCATGCGGCGCGGTAGTGCTCGATCGCGGTTTCCGTTTCGCCCTTCGAGCTGGCCAGAAGACCGCGGAGGTTCTCGAGCTCGGCGAGATTACGGGCCTCTCCGGGGAGGCCATCGAGGTCGTGGAGAAGGAGCTCGAACTCCTCCAGTCGTTCCGAGTTCCACAGGAGGGAGGCTTCGCGCACCTCCATCCAATGCGGGACGGCGCCGGTGTCCTGGAAGACCTTGGCTATTGCGGCGCGGTGGGACTGGAGTTCTCTTTCGATCGCGGTGGGCGGCTGGCGTGTCCACGGATCGGATATGTGTCCGGCACGGCGAAGAGCACCCTTTTCGCCGAGCTGATGGTGCCAAGTGAGCTGCTTGTTCCGGTCTACGTTCAGTTTCAGGATGAACTGCGTACCCGCGGGGGTGCCTTCGGGCAGATCGACGACTACCGATCCGACGACCCGCTCATCTTCTCCGGCGATCCAAGGAATCAGGATGTTGCGGAGACCGTCGCGAGGGATCTTGAAGTCCGGGTAGGACTGAATGCCGTGCTCCGAGGGGAACGGCAGTGGGTCGCTCGCCTTGATGAGCGTGTGGGTACGGCCGCCGAGGATCATGACACCGAGCTTCTCGGAGGCGATGGGGCAGATGTACTCGCTCTTTCGGACGCCGCGCCAGTAACCGGCGACGGCGGCGCCGCGGGCGACGGATCGATCGAGGTCGGGGGTGCGGGTGATCTCAGTGCCGGCGAAGAGGCTGACCTGATTCTTGAATGCCTTGCGCAGCCCGCGCTCGACCCAAGGGTTTCGGCATCCACCACCGTGCAGGACGACCGCGTGCAACTGATCGGGAGTGATTCGGCCGATAGAGAGAACCTGGAAGAGGGGGGCGAGCAGTTCGTCCTCGTCGGAGGGGTTGTCGCTGTCGATGTAGGACTGCATGATCTCGTCGAACTGGTCAAAGCTCATCTGGTATCGGAGCGGGAGATCGCCGAGGTCATCGAGGCGGAACTTCGCTCCCTGCAGCCCGGCTTCGCCCTTTGCCTTGGAGGCCCGCTTCCACGCCGGGTCATCGCTCGGACAGGCTTTCGCCTTCTTGAGTATGTCGCTCACATTCTGGCAGAGGCTCTGTTTGAGGCTGCGGGCGACGAAGAGGGTAAGAGAATCCTGGACCGCCCGACGAAGGCCAGGAGGAAGATCCTGTCGGGAAACCCCGAGTGCATCTTCAACCTGAGGCCAGACAACGTCGTTCATGATCGCCGCGTCGAGACAGTCCCCGCCGAGTCTCGCGTACGGAGAGATGGCGACGTTTTCGATACGAAGTCCGTTGTCGCGGCGGAGGTCGAACCGTGCTTTGATGAGGCAGACGTCGAGCGTGCCGCCCCCGAGATCGTAGATCGCGATGTATCGATCTTCGTCGGCGGTGATGATGTCGGCGGCGTTGCCCGAGTTCAGGAGGTCGATCATGGCGGCGACGGGTTCGTCGATGAAGTCGATCTTGTCTGCGGCGAAGCCCACTTCGATCGCGGCCTTGCGCGTGTCCTCGCGGGCGGCGGTGCTGAGGGAGGCGGGAACCGAGAGGGTCAGTTGGAACTCCTTGACAACCCTTCCCGGGAGTTTGTCCTGGACCTGCGCGAACACGTTTCCCAGGACGCTCGCCGCTCCGCTCACTGGGGTTCGTATTTCAGCGTGCCTGGCCCTGTGGTAGATCCGCCCGGAGCCGAGATCCGACTTCACGGAGCGGATCATGTCGATGCCATGGCGCAGCGGCTCAACCGTCTCGCGACGGGCGGCCTTTTCCACGAAGCGCTTCAGAAAGTCCCACCCGAAGAGAAGTGCGGACTTTGAGGAGCGGCCGGGCTTGGCACCGAGCAGCGTCGGATAGACCGCGCTGCGTGCGAGAGTTTCACGGCTGACTTCAAACTCCACGTCTTCGACAGGAAGCGTCTGGTCGCGATCCGTCCTCGGAGCATCACGGACGTACGCCGCCTTGCAGTTGGTGGTGCCGAAGTCGATTCCGAGGTAGATGCTGCAGGCCATTTAGAGGATTCCACGTCGGGCAAAGTGCCTGACATCGCTAGTGTCGTGTTCCGAGAATACGGCCAGGGATGATGAGTACCGGCTTCCGATCAGGACTTCTTGAAGACGTACGCTGTGGGGATCTGCTCCACGAGACCTCGTTTTACCAGGTCTTGAAGTTGAGCGAAAGGGATGACCTGAGGCAAGTGGCCGAGCGACCGGCTGAGAACTTCGGCATGGATGGGATCCTGCCGCATGAACTCGAATACGTCGGCTGGCATCTCGAGGCCGTTGGCCTCAAGGCAACACTCCGTGACCCAGATCCACTTCGCGCTCTCGGTCGGTGATTGGAGTTGCCAGGGGCAGATGCCGCCGATCTCTCTTAGCTTGCGCCCGCTTTCGTCGACGTACGCTGCTTGGTTCGCACTCCACTTCAGGCCCTTTGCGAGGGCGAACTGGGTAACGAGGGAGGCGTTGCTTTGGGTTAGCACGGGAGCGTCGGTTCTTGCTGCCGGGCCGGAGGCGACAGGCTTCGGCTCGCGCACGACAACGTCCGGGGCCTTCGCCTCTGGACTCGCAACAGGCTCCTCGGCTCCTGCGCCATCGGGGACGACGAGTGGATCGGGTAGAGCCGAATCGCTGAACTGCGAAAGTTCGGCTGGTGACGGGAGAATGGGAATGACCGCGTCCGTCGTCGCATGCGTGATTGCTGAGCCGCGGTTGGTGGTGGCTGGACTCGACTCTCCAGCTTCGTGAGATGGGCGTCGGACCGGCTTCTCTTCTTCACCGGAGTCTCGACCTCCGTTGCCGTCGAGCTTGAGGTCGGTATCTGCGATCTCGTGATTGGGCACCTCAGGAACTGTGGGTCCACTCGTGGCAGACGTTGGCGTGGGGGTCTCGACAGTGATTGGCTGCGTGAGCAGACTCTGTGCCCTCTGTCGCGAGGGCGCCGTGGCAGCGGGCGAGACCGCTACTGGTTGGATCGCAGGACCGGGCGAGGGGGGTAGGGTCGGTGCTCTGCCAACCGCCGCGGCCACGACGGACGGTGATGTCGAGGCCTGCGGGTGCGCTGCCGCATACGCCTCGCTTGTGATCACCGCGGAGACCTGCTCGAAGCGGAACTGCTCCTCAAGATACTCTCGGATGAACAGCGGGTCTCGCTGGTAGCAACTGCGCACGGCACGCAGGACCGGCTCGTGACTCATGTGCTCCTCGATCGCGGCGATGAGATACTCGCACAGTGCCGCGGGTTTCTTGCCCAACGCATACAGCTTCGTGCCGTCCCACATGGCGTGAAGTGCTTCTTCAGGCCCGATCGGCACTCCATCCAAGAAGGCCTGTGTAGCCAGAACTTGGACTGTCACCAACTCCGTTTCGCGGAGTCGCAGCCCGAACGCCCTCACTCGCTGCCGTAGGTCCGCGTCGTCAGAGCCGATGAAGTGGCTGAGGTAGGCGCCGAGCACGCGAAGCCACTCGGGCCTCGAGGCAAGGCCAGCCGTGGAGAGCTTGGTTCTTCGGAGTTCAATCTCGTGAGTGATGTCCCGAAGGTGCGAAAGGCGTGGCGAGGAGATGCGGAGCATTCTCGCGTCGGCCGTTGTTTGCTTGATCTGCGGGAGCAGCGAGCGAGCCAAAGTACTCTTGATGTCAACGTAAAGAACGGATTGGAACTCCGATGCGCGCCGCCACTTGTTGTCGAGGCCAATCCAGTGGCCGGTCGCATCCCAGACCCGATCGGGATCTCGCGAGAGCAGGCCGCGTGCCAGCGTCAGCTCTGCGGCGTCGAGAACTCTGTCGCTCTGCCATCCCTTGACGTGCTCGATGAGCGCGTCAACCGTGGCCTCGGCTCGAACGCCAAGTGAGGCCCATAGCTGCGATGAACTCAGTTCGGGGTGGACATAGCGCACACCCTCCACTTGCAATGTAGACCTTGTCACATAAACCTGCGTGCTCTGGCACCAACCCTCATCGCTGGTGCGAATGAGCTTCTCGTCGCGGAAGCTGCGGATCACCAGGTCGCGATCAATCCCGCGAAGGCGGGTCAGCAGACGATCCAGAGCGCCGTACCACTTGGCGAGTTCGCCCATCGGGGGTTTGACCGACTGTGCCAACGCTCTGATGCGTTCGATGATCGGACCCGGGTGGGCCTCATCAGCCCTGACTCCCAAGAGCTTCAGCACTGGCCGGTTCGCCTCTGTGTCGAGATCGCTGAGCACGAACGGCTGGGTTCCCTGGAGCGGCTCCGTAGCAGGGGTGCGCATCAGCAACTCAGCAGGGGCACGATGAGCCTCGCAGGTATCCAACACGCAGGGCTTGGCGCGGAGCTCTTGGATCCACAATGGTACAAAATCGTCAGAGGCCAGCATCTCGCTGTTGACTCGCAGCTGATAGACGGCACCACGAACATGTGGCTGCCACTCCGTGGGCCCAGCATCAAGCAGGATGCGTACTACACGAGCCCAGATACCAGGGGTGGAACTGACAAGTTGGTCCCAGTATCGTCTGGCATCAGGATCGAAGTCCCAGTCGATCACCTTCCAGATGGGCTGTTGATACCTAAAGCGCGCGGTCGGGTCCGCACCTTGTCTCTGGATGACGAAACTCCGACAGGCTTCCTTGTGCCATCGCGCAGCCTTCATTTGTGTGTCAACCGACGGCGTGAAGCGAGGGAATCGACGAAGCCATGCGCGACCGGACTTGGCCCAGGCTTCCCACCTTGCGACGGCCGAGTGGTTGAGTCCTTTCGAATACTCTTCTGAGATCATCTGGTGCTGGATGAGCGATTGTGGGAGAATGGACTCCAACTCGGCATCGGACATGAGGACATGTTTGTCGACCGAACGAAGGCTCCCGCTGCGAACCACATAGTGCATGTTGGATGGTGCTGAAACATCGAGCTCGGCGAGGACCCTCGCGAGCTGGATCCACCCGGGGCTTGCTGCAGCTCCGGCCGCCGCGAGCGAGGCGGCCTTTCGCTCGCAGAGCCGATTCGTTGGCGTCGTTTCATGGAACCCCAGTTCTCGAAGCAGGTCGGCCGCGTCCCGCCACTCGGGGGCGACTGCCGCTCCCGCGCCCGGAAGCGCTGGAGCGAGAGCCTCTTCGTCGAGGCGAAGTTCGCCATCAAGCAGGAACTTCCAAGCCGCGGCACTCACCCCCTGTCGCGAACCGCCCGCCCTGATACACCGGCCGGAGCGTACTAAGCTCCCTCCACCATCACAGGGGAGAACCGGCAATTCTGATAGCTCGATCACGCGATTGATGCTCGGGCGTTGCTGGGCAACCCAAGCAAGCAGCGCCCTGATGCCGCCCGCTACCGGCGTCGGAGGCGTTGCATCTTTCAAATGCCGCAAACAGTCCAAACCGCTGAGTCGATGTACCCACTTCCACTCGTCGAGAGTGAACAGGTGGCGAGCCTCCACTTCCGAGGCTAACAAGTGTCGCTCCGCCGGCAATTTCAGGATCGCCCGAAGGTCTGGTGCCAACCATACTCGGTGAAGTTCCAGTGGGACAGCGTTTGCGGCCCCCGCGCGACACACCGCGCCGTTGCTCAGAAGAACGACGTTCGCGGACGACGTCACACGACGGAAGGACTCAAGAAATCGTGAATGGACCTGGCCGGCGATGCCATCACCCGACAGGGTCTTTGAGGGCAGTAGCGCGTATGCCTCCGCCCGCTGCGCCATTGATTGGCTCGAGTCCCCCACCCACGCGATGAGGGCTTTGGCGGCGAGTTCTCCGACTCGGTCGAGCAGCCATCGATTCGTAGGGCTGGTTGAAGGGGGCTTGATCGCCATCCGCGCCGGATCTTGCACGAAGGGCGCGTTGATGCTGAACGGAAGATCGATCACCACGCCGGTTGGAAGCACTGTATAGAGTCGCTGTGGTCCCGGGAGCCCGATCACAATCTCGACAACGACTGCCGGGATGTTCTCTGAATCCGGCAGCTTTCGCTCCTGCCGCAGCTCAGCGACGGCATCCGGCGGGAACTCCTCAGGGACCGAACGAATCAACAACACATCAGTGGTCTCGGCCGCGTGGAGTCTGATCCGAGAGGAGTTGGGTACAGGACCATCGCCGAGCAGCTCACGGAACACTTCGCGGCCATTGAGGTTCAGCCGCTGGACCCTGTTAAAGAACAACAATGAAGCCGCGCTCGTTTGCCACGGCCTGAACGCGCTCTCGAGCGCTGGATGGATGTTCGGACCGCTCAGGGGGACGCGGATCGTGGTGGTCGAGCACGCCGGGGCATCTGCGATCCACTCCGGAAGCGTGAACCGCCTCTCATCGAAAGCCATCGCCAGCGATGGAGACAGGACTTCCACCCGGGGGCCAAGACTGAACGTTGAACGGAAGCCGACCCCGCGGAAGCCGATCGACTTGGTCGTTCGCTTGTTGGAGTAGGCGAAGCGGCAAATCGATCCGCACTGGGCAGCGTCAAAGTCGGCACTGTCGTGCTCGAACTCAAACAAGTTCTCGTCGAACCTTGCGCGGGCGACCACCGCTCCGGTGTCGTCGGCGTTCTGTAGCAACTCAGAGAGAACATGCTCCGGGCTCTTCACCTGATCGAACATGATGCGCCATGGACCAACCAGTTGCTCGTCGGCTTCGAGTGTCCGCCAAACGTTGGCGGCGTTGTCTCTCGCCGCGTCGAAGTATGAGGGCCTGACTCGTGGCATGCTGGCACTCCTTGAATGTGCGGCACTCGCGCGGGCTATTCGGATCAGCTAACTCGGGTCTTCGCTCCTCGCGAGGAGCTGAGTGAGATCGAGATTCCTGCTCACTTCCGCGAACTCAGGGGCAGTTGCAAACGGCCTCCGGACATACCGCGGCTTCCCAGCGCTCTCGCCGTCCACGGGGACGATTGCCAAGATCCAGTCGTCCGGCTTGTTCAACGCGGTCCGGATCTGTGTGACCGACACCGTGACGACGTCGCGTCCGACTGCTTTCCCTTTCACCTCAAGGAAACGGAGCCGACCCGGTTCACGTGGATCTGCGGACTCGATGTCGTAGCCAGGGTTGTTGTGCGGCAACTCCCGCGGCTGTCGACCGAGGGCCAGCTCGGCTTCGATGACCGCACGCATCGCGAGCCGATCGATACGCTCTCGTTCATGCTGATTCTGAGTTGTCTCCACGTCGTCACCCAGAGCGGCGAGGCACTGTGCCGGGATGATCAGCGTCCCGCCGATGATGTTTGGCGGAGCGGGAGCCAGGTGCTGCTCGCTCTCAATCAGCCGGATACGGGCCTCCATGCGAGTTGCCAGTTCATCGGCCTTCTGTCGGGCGCTGGCGCTGTTCACTTTCGGGCTCTGGCCTGCGGCCTCCCTCGCTTTCAGCTCATTGGCTCGATGATCCCAGTACTGGATTTCAGCCGTGAGCCTCTGCTTGATCGCGCGAAGTGCGCGCTCTGATCGATCTCGCCGCTCCTTGCTGACACGCGCGATGTGCTCAGGCACCATGTGCTCGATCGCAAAGCGCTTCGCCAGCCCTTCGACATCTGCTTTGAGCCAAGCCTGACCCGCTACCTGGCGGACCATTTCCGCCTCCGCGTCTGTTGGGGGGCGATAATCCAGATACGGGGCGTATCCGGGGTTCCGAGCTTGGCCACCGTCCTCGATCTCCACGAACTGCATCTCTCGGGAGATCACGACGGCTTCACCCTGAGCCCCGTGCGCGGCGTTCTTGATGACATGCTCCAAGTAGAAGAGCAGCCGCGGTGATGTGGTGAGGTTGCGGTCATCCACCAGAACGCTTCCGCGTCGCAGCAGCGAGCTGTTCTGCTCCAACACGAGATCGAGGACCGCCTCGAGCAGAGGGTGGCCGGAACACACGAAAGCCGCGGTGGGCGCTCCAGCGACGTTGATGAGTTCCTTCTCGAATGTGATGCGTTCGTACCGGTGAAGGACTGGCGGTCCGTGGCCGACCTGGCGATCACGGGACCGAATCAGGCTTGGGACATGGCTCACCTCAAAGCGACCCTTCTCCCGCTCTCGGAGCGTACCGCCCAGTTTCACGAATGCCTCGAGGAAGAACGCGAGGATGAAGTAGGGCTGCAGGCGGCGCGCCTCCGCTCGCTCCAAGTCCTCTCGAATCTGCTGCACCTTCCTGGCGTCGAGCGAATCTCTCGCAAGCGCGTGCTCGTCGAGCAGGCGGCGCAGGTGGGCCTGGTCCGTCGCGTTGTCGATCGCCTGCTCAAGCCGCGCCCGCACATCCGGCTGGTCGCCATACCGCACAGCATCGACAAGCAACTCTCTAAGCGATTGCCCCTCAAACATCCGCCCCAGCACATCGAAAACTCTGCCTCCCAACGCCGCTCGTTGCAACTCGAGCTTGCCGAGCAACTTCTGGTACACATCGCCTTCTCGGGTTTCGTGAGCGATCAGATTCCAGAGATGGCACACTTCGGACTGGCCGATACGGTGGATGCGTCCGAACCGCTGCTCGATACGATTGGGGTTCCATGGCAGGTCATAGTTTACCATGAGATGCGCGCGCTGCAGGTTCAGACCTTCGCCCGCGGCATCCGTCGCGAGGAGTATTTGGACGAGGGGGTCTAGCTTGAACGATTCTTCGGCTGCGCGTCGCTGGTCACGACCCATCCCGCCCTGGATCTTCACGATGGAATCTCTCCCACCCAACAGCAGGCCGATCTTCTCCTCAAGGTATTGAAGGGTGTCGCGGTGCTCGGTGAAGATGATCAGCTTTCGCCGCGCGCCGGTCGAGTCGAACATCTCCGGAGTGTCCTGCAGAATGCGAGAAAGTTCCTCCCACTTTCGGTCTACTCCGCTCCTGCAGACAGCTAGCCCCTGAGCTTCCAGTCGCTTGAGGATCTCAATCTCAACTTGCAGCTCCTCGATCGTCCTGGCAGCGGAGGCATCGGTCGATACCGCATCCTCCATTGCCTCAAGTTCAGCGCTGGGAACCTCGTCCTCGTTCTCGATGTCGCTAAGTACCCCATCGGTCGGCACCGCCGCTGAAAGTCGCTCAAGAAGGGCGGATTGCTCTCCTCTTGCTCCGATGCGGGCCTCCCGGCTGAGCGACTCCAACTTCTCACGGCGACGTTTGAGGCTGGAGTGGATGGCGGCTGGCGAGGATGCCAGGCGGCGCTGGAGGACGGTCAGGGCAAAGCCCACCGTGCCCTTACGCCCGTTTGCTTCGAGTTGCTCCGCGCGGTTGAACTCGGTCCGCACATACTCGGTGACCGCAGCGTAGAGATCGGCTTCCGCATCGCTCAGGCGATACGAGGCAGAGTATGCCCGGCGCTCGGGGAACAGAGGCCTGCCGTCGAACTTGAGGAGTTGCTCCTTCACCAGCCGCCGCATCATGTCCGAGCAGTCGATCGAGTGAACGGCATCCCTCGGCTTGCCCTCAAAGCGATCGCCGTCAAGGAGGGCCATGAACAGCTGGAAATCCTCTTCCTTCCCGTTGTGGGGAGTTGCGGTCATCAGCAAGAAGTGGCGACAGACGCGGGACAACGCAAGCCCGAGCTTGTACCGCTTCGTGTAGTTGATCTCACCACCGAAGAAGTTAGCCGACATCTTGTGGGCTTCATCTACAACAATCAGATCCCACTCGACATCGCCGAGCTTGCGTTGAACATCCTCGTCCCGGCTGAGTTTATCAAGGCGAGCGATCGCCAGCGGGTGTTCCCGGAACCAGTTGCCAGTCCTAGCAGCTTCCAGCCCTTCGTTGGTGAGGATGTCGAACGGCAAGGCGAACTTCCCCTCGAGCTCGTCCTGCCACTGCTCCACGAGGGAGCCGGGAGCCACAACAAGGCATCGCTCGAGGTCTCCTCTGGCCATCAGCTCCTTGATGAGCAGCCCCGCCATGATGGTCTTGCCAGCACCGGGGTCGTCCGCCAGCAAGAATCGCAATGGCTGCCGGGAGAGCATGCTCTCGTAGACGGCCATGATCTGGTGGGGCAATGGCTGTACCAGCGAAGTATGTACTGCCAATAGCGGATCAAAGTGGGCGGCCCAAGCGATTCGCCTAGCCTCAGATACGAGACGAAAGAGGTCGGGAGGTGAATCGAAGGCCCATGGACGGTGATCTGCGGCAACTGAAAGTCGCGGCTCATTCGCACGGTAGAGCATGGTCTCATCAACCTTCCCGTCCCAACGGCGATAGGTGACCTGCACGACCGCGTTGCCAAACCACTCGACCGATACGACGGTGACGGCTTGATTCGGAATCAGGCCCGAGACGGCGCATCCCCCAACGATGTCTTCCAACCGTGCCATCGGCAGCGTCCATGACAGGCCGTACTGACGCACCCTCCGACGAACACCCGTCCGGGGGCTGCATGCAGGCTCCGCGTGTGCATACTAGCAAATCATCAGCAACTGGATAGTTAGTCCTCACCCGGAAGAGGGCTGGCACATCGTGCGAGAGTTGAGCCTGCATACGCCTGCCATGGAGGCTGTCGCCTGGTTCGTCGCGACGGGACCCATGCTCTGTAGAAGCCTCTGGAGACATCATGCTCCCACTGCAACGGGCCAAAGCCGTTAGGGCTTCATCAGGTGCACGCGGCGACGTCGCGATCAGGTCCGATTCGATCCTCGTGCATGGGCCGTCGCAGAATCGGCTCAGCGACGCTGGGAGGAGGCGACGCCGCCGCGAGGCGCGACGCTCACCGCCGCCCCGGCCTCGATCCCTGCCTTAGTCCAGCCGGCCGTCATGGGATGCTCAAGAAGACTGAACCAACAGCACCCCAGCACTACCACGCACCTCTTCATCTGCCGCTGGCAGCTGGTGGCTGGTTCGACCCAACCTATCGTGGCGTTCACCACACGAGCGGCAAGCCGATGTTTGCCGGGTCGTTCGAGCACCCATACGCGCGCGAGGTCGGCACGCACGATCGCCAGATCATCGGTTCGCATGGCAGAATCCAGTACGCAAGGGTTCCTCCTGCTTCCGCTTCTGCCGTGTGCAAGCTTCCACCCCTCTCGAGTAGAGGCCGCACAGCTTGCCGGGGCACGTCCCCTCCGTCGTTCTGCGCGGCGACCCTGGTCATGCGCGCGATCGCGGCGAGGCGATATACCGCTGGTTGGGCCGCGACCTAGCTGCTGCCATCGAGCCCGCCGCGGCACATGATTTGCTGCATCAGACACGTCGCATCCCGACACTCACCCAGGCGATCTAGCACATACACGCGAGCCATATCCGCACGCTTGTTTGCCATCGCTGCGGCACGCTCCGCCAGACACGCCACGCTCGGACTTGGGCTATCGGCGACCTTCGGCTGTGTCGCAGCCACGTACCTTCCACTGGCCGCCTTTGCCCCGGCGGCGATGGCGAACTCTCGCTCGGCTACCTCGATCAGTTCGTTCAGCATCCGCTCATCGCTCTCGAACATGATGGCTGCGCCGCCAAGGTACTCCCGCTCAATGAGGTGGGCAGCGTCGAGCTCGACGCGGAGTTCGTTCAGGAATTCATGCACATAGTCATGCCAGGCGTTGATCGCCGTTGCGAGTTGCTCCGTCGATGCTTGTTCGCCGTGCGCCATCTCGTAGACGAGCGCATGTGCCAGCTTCATCGCGGCTGTCTTCTCCATCCATACGCGGTGATTCGTCGCGAGCGACCACCAGGTGTCGAAGGCGAGCCTGTAGAGGAAGCCAACCTCCTTATGCATTGTGCGGACCACCTCACGCATCTCCTGCTGTGACATCCCCCGGCATTGCTCCCGGGTCGCCAACTCGATCGTCTTGGTGCGTGCGGGCTTCTCTCGCTCGCTTGCGATAGCTCGCGCGTAGGCCACCAGCGATCCGTGACGGTGCGCGGCCTTGATGTCGAGCATCGCGATCTGGAGCGACGTGAGTTGCTTCTCGACGCGGTCGAGGCGTGGCGACCGCTTCATTCTGCTTTCCTCCCGAGTGCTTGTTGAGCCGAGATCCGCTTGCCAAAGAGGCCGCCGCCGGGTTCCGCCCCTGCGGAACACACGACCGACTCGATGTGGGCCAGCCGTTCCTCCAAGCCACCGACCTCAATGCCGCGAAGCGCGATAGCGGCCAAGTAGCCAACCGCGTTCGCGATCTTCGGGTCGAGTCCCCCCCGACGAACTCGATTGATCGTGTCTCCGAGCAGAGCGACGATCTGGGCGGCCGTGGCGATCTCTACGTCGGGCACGTCGGCGCCGACCGCCGCCGCGGGCTTGGCGCGCGCGGAACCGCCGGCGACGCGGGCGTCCCGCATGAGGGCGCCGAACTCGGGGGTATGGAACGAACAGTGGTCGGTGCCCTGTCGGCACACCGCCTCGCAGCGTTCACCGCCGGGCTTCGCCGCCGTGCACTGGTTCATCTCGCCCTTCGTCCTCATCGCCAATCCCTCCCTGCGTGCAGGAGGGGGTATCCCCTCCAGAAGTTGACCAAACTGACCAAGCCGACCAACGGTGCGCCAACCAGCGGAATCGTGGTCAAAGTCTCGGTCAACAACACGTACACGGCCGGCATGAAACTGACCACGGAGTTGACCATCGGCCCCCACTGTTTCCCGGCGGAACCCGGGCCTTGGTCGATTTGGTCAACTTGGTCAGTTTGCTGCGACAGGGGGCGACTGTGCGTCATTCTGCACCCCCATCCGCTACGGGGGGCTCGGCGAGTTCGACGACAGTCTTCAGCAGGAGGTGCACAACGGAAGTGCGCGTGCCGGCGATCTTCACGCGAACGGTGCAGGAACCGCGGGACGCCTCGCGCGACGCGAGCATCCCGCGATCGGCCAGGCGGGAGTAAAGCGTCGTGATTCCCACTCCGACAGCACTGCCTCCCTTGGCAACCTCCCGTGCCGCGTTGTACGCGGCTTGGCGGTCGAGGTAGAGATCGACACCGTTCGTCCACCCGATCCGACTCCCCAACGGGCACACTCTGCCGCCGTCTGCTCTCCAGCCGAGCGCACTGGCATCGGCCTCAGGAATCTCGTTCTCCATCCCCGCAATATGCGCCCGACCGGACGCGATCGCCGACCTGAGCGAGTCAAGGAACACGTCGACGGGATCGGCGAGCTTGAGGTCGTCGGCTTGCGTGCCCAAGACGTGGTGCATCGCGGCACGAAACCGCTCCACCAGCGTGGCCGCCTCTCCTTTGGTCAGGGAGTTCTCGTTCGTCACCTCCGCGATCCAGTTCACCAACAGCTCGAAGCAGAACTCAAGCTCTGCCGCGGCCCCGCCGCTACGCGCGTGGCCGCCGATGTACACATTGCGACGCTCCTGCACCCGTTTCGCGAGCCGCGCCTGCAGCTCGCCCAGGTTGTCGGCGCAAGACCGAATGAACGACGCCATGCCCTCGGCCAGGCGACCATCACGCGCGTTGCCCTGGGCGATCGTGAGGGGTCCAGTCTGAATGTCCCCCTGGCCGACTTCGATGGGTACAAGACGACCTCGCAGGCTCTGTCCGGTCGGGAGTTCTTCGCCCGTGGCGAGGATCATGCCCCGCGGCGGGCGGGATGGACGCTGGGTGAGGTCGGCGTTGAGCCGGCCGCGTGCGGAGCCGTTGCCCTGCGCACGGAAGATGCGATCCGCGGTCGCGTTCAGCTTGGCGTCTGTTAGATCGCCCGCGGGCTTGAAGTCATCAAGAACGACAATCGCGTCCTTCGCGAGGAAGACCAGTTCCTCGATCGCGTTCGCGGTACTGGACCACGACCCAGGCAAGTGGCGGGCGTCCATTTCCGGGCCGAACATCTGCTGCATGAGCGCTGCGACTTCGCTCTTCATGACGCCGGTGGGACGGTGCACGAACACGCTGAAGTCGGTACGCCCCAGGACTGCGCGCACCGCGGCAGCCAGCAGGGGCATCATGATCCGGTCGGGGCCGACGCTGAGGACCTGGAGCATGGCGCTGCACGCGACTTCGAGGTCCTCACCCAACGCCGGCGTCGGCAACTTCATGAGCGCGAGGGGTCCGTCGAGCTCGGCGTTCTCCGGCTCCGGCGCCGTTCCCGCGCCGATCGCTCCGCCGGCGTGCAGGTAGAAGTCGTGCCCGTCCTGGCGCACCCATCCGGAATGGCGGCGGACCTGACGGCGGTTGTAGTTCTCCGAGAACTTGAGGATCGCGGTGCGGAGGTGCGGCTTGGCTGAAGGTGTGGGGGTCACAATCGCTCGGGGGCCGAACATCACGATCGGCCATTCCATCTCTGCGAACTGATCGACGTCGATGGTGATCACTTCGTCGACCTTCCGGCCACGCACGTAGAGCTCGTACTGGCGCCGAGCGTCGACACCATCGGAGATCACGATCTCCGTGAGAATCTCGGCACTGAAATCGGCGAGCTGGACGACCTTTTCATCGCCGGGAGGGTTGAACCAACGCCGCCAGGTGCCGCGGTCGTCCTTGAAGTAATCACCTTCCGTCGGCTGACGTGACGCGGGCTTGAACTGCAGCCACCTTGCGAACAAATCGACTAGAGGCGAGCCGAGGAGTTCGGCGAGGCGAGGACCTCCCGTGTGGGCCTCGCCGTTTGCGTGCTTCGTGGCCGTTGTCTCGACCGCCCGCAGCCGATCGTCGCGCTCGTCGTCTCCGGCAGCCTCGACGACCGCCGCGACGAACTCCTTGATCTCTTCGACACTCCAGCCCGCGTTCAACAAGTACCCGGAGAGCGACAACGCGATCTCGTGCCGCGTGCCCTGCTGCGGCCAGTGACGTACCAAGAGCGTCGCCGCGGCGAGCCGGCGGGCGGCCCTCTCCAACTCGATGGCGTCAACTACGGCTGGGGCACCGCACCGCTCGAACACGATCGGCTCACCGGATGTGTGAATGGAGCCGGGGCCGACGGTCTGGTGACCAGTGCCGCGGATCTCGAGCAGCATCGTCCCCTTGCTCTCCTCGAAGCTGACCCGGGCGGGCACCGTGCCGGTAGCCTTGTACAGCATGTGGCTTGAAGGCTTGCCCGCGCGCCCGAAGATCGTCCCTGTCGTGGGCAGGAACATCGGCGCGAGCTTGATCGCTTCGGCGCAGTCGAGATCGATGTCGATGAGCCCGCGACTGGCCTCACCGAGGAGAATACCGATGTTGGTCGGCGTGTCGCCGAAGTAGGTGTGCAGCGTCTCGATCGTGAGGCGCATCGACGGCCAGCCATCGAGCACGGGGCGTTTGGTGCGCAGCGGCACCGGGATGACCGCGATACCGCGCTCGATGTAGTACGTCGCCAGCGCCGCCGGCGACAGGCCGTCCGTCGGTCCCCAGAACTTGGAATTGTCGGCGTCGTTGTTCATGGAAAGCTCCCCCTTAGAAGCCCGCGCGATCGAGCTGCGCGGCGACCTGCTTGGCGGAACTGGCCTTGCCCACGGCGGCGGCGGTCACATCGTCGCAGAAGCGCTGGAGCGCCTGCAGCGAAGTGTGCTTGATACCGCCGATGAGGATGACCTCGAGCTTCACGCCGAACCTGCCGCGGGCAACCCAGCGAAAGCCCGTTGCCTTGTGGAGGCGGCGGCCATTGCGGGCGGGAACCCGCGTGGGCAGTTCAGTCAAGGGGAAGACGTCGTCCCTGCAAATGTCGATCATCGGAAAACTCCTGTGTGCGCTTGCACGCACGGAAGAGTCTTCCGATGTACTCAACTATGGCAACGGCAAAGTGCGCACGTGGTAGGAACGGGAGACAAATGGGAGACTCGCCTGCATCACCTTGTTCGCTTCCGCCGCATCTTGCTCGCGAGACCGTTCGGTTTGTCAGCGAGACCCCGCGGTACCGCCTTCACCTCGCTGAGCGAAAGGAGTTTCCGTGGGCCGTATTCCCGGATCTTTCCTTCGCCGAGCCAGCGGTAGACAGTTGTCTCACCGACTTTGGCTTTGCGTGCGGCTTCCGCTTTCGTGCACAGGTCCGTCGGTGCTCCCTCAACTTCTTGCTTCAAGAGCCGCTCAAGAAGGGAGACGCCCGCCGGAACTATGGGCACCGTCTGGGTCATCACCGTCCATGGCATGGATGACTCGAACTTCGGAAGCCAGTACCCGTTCCCCGTCCCGTATGGAAAGTTGTGATGGGGTGAGGCCGGAGCGAACACTCCCTCGGGTACAAGGAGCCTGTGGGGTACTCCGTGCCGAACCGCCGACCTCACTCTGCCATAGAGCTCTCGCCAGTCCTCCGTCAGATACGGGAGGATGTCGGCGCGGATCGGCTTCTCGACAAGGTCGGTGGCAATGTGAGCTGCGACCTGCCCAAAACTCGAGGGAGTGGCAAGAGCATTCTCGAGGATCCACATAGCGCCCAAGAAGGTTCGCGACCGATTGGACCCACTTGGGAACCGCACTGCGCAGGCCGGTGCGTAGGCTTTCGGCGGTGCCTCGATGAGTCCGCCGAAAAGCTCCAAGACCCTCTCGAGAGAGCGAGCCATCTCGGGCGAGGCGAGGGGACCACGGCTTCGGAGTTCCACGACAGCTTGAACACGCTGATGTGGTGCAGATGGAACCGGGTCTGGCCACTCCGATTCGGCTCGCCAGAGCGTGGTCGCCCCGGCGATCACATCGCTTTCCGAACTACAGCAGGGATGATTGACGAGCGCGGCAAGAAGCTTCTCTCCTCTTCTGTCCTCGCTCACGGGCATCCAGAATGCCCTTAGGAACGCAATGCCGCCAGCTTCCTCATCCATTCGGCTCACCCAAGAGTGAAAACGCCGCGCATTCGCTTCGGCCTCCTGCTCGGGGGTGGCATCCGCGTAGTCAACAACTACATCGTCGATTGGCGGCAGGGTGGCCTCAAAGGCATCCTGCCCTTGCGAAAGTGCGTTGAGCAACATCTTTACTCGCGGCATCCACCCCTTGCGCATCAGTCTTCCCTCCCATTACCCCGTCTTCTCCGCCACCCTAACCGCCAACTCCGTATTCCGCTCCGCGTAAATCTGCGTCGTCTCGAGCCTGGAATGCCCCAGCACCGCGCCCGCGGCGTCCAACCCAAAGTCCCTTCTCAACTCCGTCGCCCGCGAGTGCCGCAGCTGGTTTGGGGTCCACGCCGGCACGTCTGCATCCTCGCAGGCCCGCCGCACCGCTTGCGCGTAGTTTGTAGGCGTGTAGTGCCGGTTGTAGAAGCTTCGCGGCCTTTTCGCTCTCATCCGATCACGCTTCAACCGCGACGGTGTAAAGGGCGTCCGGTTCTCCGCCCGCTTACGGGCCTTCTGCTCGTTAACCGCCCGAACGGGGGAGAAGATCGGGGCCGTGAGGTCCGTGGTGAGATAGCGTGCGATGATCATCCGAGCCCGCGGCCCCAGCGGGATCGTGCGGGTCTTGCCGTGATGGGAGGTCTTGTGCCGACGCGGTCGGTAGATCCAGGTTTCTTGAGACGTGTCGATCTCCCCCACTGTCATCGCGCAAACCTCACCCGGGCGCATGCCGCTGAGGCGCTGCACACGCACCATGTCGGCGACGGTCGGGCAAAGCTTGAGCACGGTCGCCTCCACAACCGTGTCGTCGACGGGCTTCACGGGCTCGGTTTCCCGAGCCGTTGTCCGTCCCCACCGAAGTCCATCCACGGATTGCAGACCGTGTAGGACGCCCGGGGGAACCAACTCCTCGCCGACGCCCCACTTGATCATCGCCTTCACCTGGGCAACGCACTCGTTGATGTACTGGCGGGAGAGTTTTCTCCCGCCCGTGCCGATGTCGCCGAGAAGCAGTTGCCGATAGGCCTTGAGTTTGAGGGGCCCAAACGTCGCGACGGGTTCGTCCGCGAACCACTTGCGCAGCCGCTTCAGCGGCGACTTGATCGTCGACTCGCACGTCCGACCCGGGTAGTACTGCGTCGCGTGACCCCAATACAGCAGGATCAGGTCCTGGATCTTGAGGCGGGCTCGAACAGCGGGATCTACGCCACGCGAAGCGACAAGCTCGGAGATCACCCGTTCGTACTTGTCGCGACTCTCGACCGAGCCGTGCACGCCGAGGTACACATCGCGACCGAAGACAGTGACAACTGCCTGCCCGCTGTGCTTGTGGAAGCGATAGTCCGGGATGCGGATCCCGAGTGCCTGCGCTGTTGCTTTGAGAGCTGCGTCGAACATGGCGGATGCTCCTGTCGGTCTACCGGATTCAACCGGTTTGTACCGAAACTCAGGGGTTTTCCGCCGCTCGCTCCGACGCGGAGCGGTACGCCGTAACTACGGCATTCAGCGATACTTCTGCAAAGCGGGCGAGGAGGATCGAACTCCCGACATTCAGCTTGGGAAGCGGACGACATAGCACAGAAAACGCTGTAAATACAGAGGTTTCAGAGGGGGGTAGTCCGCCCCCCAGCCATTCTGCCAGCTATTCGACACCGAACCCGGCCCCCGAAGCCCCCGCCGATCCCGAGTTGGCGGCGGTCGTCGCGGCGTGGCCCGACCTGCCCCCGGCGATCCGGGCTGGGGTGCTGGCACTGGTGAAGGCGGCGAAGGCATGAACGCCCCCCACACCCCGCACGGTGGCCCCCAAACCCCCCGAGAGGGGTTTCGCCGATCGACGGACACGGGAAGGGTATCCGGCCCACCGTCGCCCCCGGTCGCCCCCAAGCCCAACGCCGGCGGGCGTTTCGCCACGCTGTTCGCCGATCCTCGCCACTACCGGGGTGACTGTCGGCTGCTGCGGACGGCGATCCGTCGCGGCTGGCTGGACGATGCACCCCAAGACGTGCGGGACGCCCTGGTATCCCGCTTCGACACGGCGACGCGGGAGCGGGAGGCGGCGGGGTTCGCATCCGACGCCGAGCGGACGCGGGTACTGCTGGCCGAAGTCTGCGTCGGGCTGGAGTTGGGGCGATCGAACCTAGCCGATGCTGCTGCGGGGCTGCGGTGGTTGCTGACGGGCGACACCACTCCCCGACCCGGACGCCCGCGGGAGCGGGTGCGGACGACGGACC
>JBIKMF010000285.1:0-5590 GCA_044359425.1 Phycisphaerales bacterium | reverse complement strand
TGCACGCGCGGTCGCGGTCGGTGGTGATGGGCGACTTCAACACCGGGCGGCGGCTGAAGGATGCCGTGCGTGGGTGCTTTGGGTGCGAGGACCTGCTGGGGCAGTTCTGCACGATCGGGTACCGGGATGCGTTTCGGCTGAAGCACCCGGGATCGCGCGAGTACTCGTGGGTGAGCCCCTTTGGCGGGGGATTCCGGATTGACGGGGCGTTCGTTTCGCCGCTGCTGCGATCGCACGTGGCGACGGCGGAGTACGCGCACGAGGAGCGGATGGAGGGGGAGGAAGGGGAGCGGAGGGCGTCGGATCACAGCTTGTTCTCGCTGGAGCTGACGGTGAAGCCCTCGCCGCGACCGTCAAAAACACCGCCAGGCGGGCTGTTTTTTGAGCCCCGGGCGGAAAATCGCTCCGAATAGCGATGTTTTTGAGCGAGTTGTGGAGAAAACCGCGCCCAACCGTCGAAAACTGTTGGAAATCAGCGGCTCGGAGGACTCCGGGCCCTTGCGGACGGCGGCGCTCACTGGTAAAACGTCGTTGTTCTGTGAGGAAACGCAACTCTAAAGGAGTACGACCATGGCGAAGAAGGCTGCAAAGAGCGAAGGTAAAGCAACGAAGGCCGCCGCGAAGCCGGCGAAGATCACCGCTTCCTCGAAGCTCCGCACGAAGAGCGAGATCTTCAACCTCATCGCGGCGCACAACGGCCTCTCCCGCAAGCAGGTCGCGGGTGTGTTCGAGACCATGACCACGATCATCGGCCTGGACCTGACCAAGGGCTCGGGCATCTTCAAGGTTCCGAACCTCATGAAGATCACCGTCGTCCGCAAGCCGGCCGTCAAGGGCGGCGGCATGAAGAAGAACCCCTTCACCGGCGAGATGATGGAAGTGAAGCCCAAGCCGGCCCGCAACGTCGTTCGCATCCGTCCCCTCGCGAACCTCAAGGGCATGGTCTGATCTTCAGACCGTCTGCTGAATCAAGCTGACAAACGACCCCCGCGCAAGCGGGGGTTGTTCTTTTTCCGTCGGACCCGCTCGGCCCACGGCAACGCCCCGGTCGGCCCGGTGCGCCAGGTCGCCTAATCTGAGGCGTCCCCCGTATAGGAGTTCCGTATGGCCGTCGCGCACAATCCAGCCACCCCCGCACCCGATTCCCGAGTCGTGCGAGCACCTCGGGGCCTCCAGAAGACCTGCCAGACCTGGCAGGCCGAGGCCGCGATGCGGATGCTGATGAACAACCTCGACCCCGAGGTCGCCGAACGCCCCGCCGACCTGATCGTCTACGGCGGCCGGGGCAAGGCCGCGCGCGACTGGGCATCCTTCGACGCCATCGTCGCCTCCCTCCGATCCCTCGCTCCCGATGAAACGCTGCTTGTCCAGTCCGGCAAGCCCGTGGGGATCGTGAGAACCCACACAGACGCCCCGCGCGTGCTCATCGCCAACTCCAACCTCGTCCCCCACTGGGCGACCCAGAAGCACTTCGACGACCTCGCCGCCAAGGGCCTCATGATGTACGGCCAGATGACCGCGGGGTCCTGGATCTACATCGGCACGCAGGGCATCCTCCAGGGCACGTACGAAACCTTCGCCGAACTCGGCAAGAAGGAGTTCGGTGCCGACCTCGCCGGGCGTCTCTGCGTGACCGGCGGCTGTGGTGGCATGGGCGGGGCCCAGCCCCTCGCGATCACCATGGCCAAGGGCACCGCGCTCATCGCCGACGTCGCCCTCGACCGGCTGGAACGCCGCAAGCACGACCACTACCTCGATCACGTCTTCACCTCGCTCGACGACGCCATCGACGCCTCGGTGGACGCGGCCAAGGCCCGTCGCGCGGAGTCGTTCGGGGTACGTGCGAACGCGGTGGACCTGTTGGATCGGTTGATCGAGCGGGGAATCACGCCCGACGCCCTCACCGATCAGACCTCGGCCCACGATCCGCTCACGGGCTACGTCCCCGTCGGCATGACCGTCGAGCAGGCCGACGCCTACCGCGCCTCCAACCCGTCGCACTACGTCGAGCTGAGCCTCGCGTCCATGAAGCGCCACGTCGCCGCGATGGTGACGCTCCAGAACCGGGGCAGCATCACGTTCGATTACGGCAACAACATCCGCCAGCGTGCGCTCGATCAGGGACTCAAGGAAGCGTTCAACTTCCCCGGTTTTGTTCCCGCGTACATCCGTCCGCAGTTCTGCGTGGGGCGTGGCCCGTTCCGATGGGCCGCGCTCTCCGGCGATCCTCGCGACATCTACGTGACGGACCACGAACTGCTGAAGCTCTTCCCCCGCAACGAGAGCGACTACTCCGAGCGTCTGCACCGCTGGGTCCTGGGTTGTCACGCCAACCCCGACGCGCTCCTCGCCGGCCGCTTCGAAGACTGCGCCCCTCGCTTCGGTTTCCAGGGCCTCCCGGCACGCATCTGCTGGCTCGGCCTCGGCCAGCGTGACAAGGCGGGGCTGCTCTTCAACCGGCTCGTCGCCGAAGGTCGGGTCTCGGCCCCCATCGTCATCGGCCGCGACCACCTCGACTGCGGCAGCGTCGCCAGCCCCAACCGCGAGACCGAGGGCATGAAGGACGGGACCGACGCCGTGAGCGACTGGGCCATCCTCAACGCCATGGTCAACATCGCGGGCGGGGCCTCGTGGGTCTCGTTCCACCACGGTGGCGGCGTGGGTATCGGGTTCAGCCAGCACGCCGGCCAGGTGATCGTCGCGGACGGCACCCCCGACGCGGCACGCCGCCTCGAACGAGTCCTTACCAACGATCCCATGATGGGCGTCTTCCGCCATGCCGACGCGGGCTACAGCGACGCCCAGCAGTGCGCCGATCACCTCAGCGTTCCGATCCCCATGAAGAACTGGTGACTCCCCCCGCTGCTCTTGCCCTGAGAACAACCATCCGCGTCGCTCCCATCCCACCCCTCAGGATTGCCATCGTCGGTGCGGGCACCGCCGGACCCGCCGCCGCCGCGTTCCTCGCCGCGGACGGGCACGAGGTTCACATCTTTGAACGGGCCGCTTCGCTCCGACCCGTCGGCGCGGGCCTCCTCCTCCAGCCTACGGGCCTCTCGGTTCTGCGGCGACTCTCGCTCCTGAAGCCCGCGCTCTCCCGAGGGAGCATCATCCGCCGACTCTTCGGCCACACCCTCCCGGGCGGACCTGTCCTCGAGGTCGAGTACGCCTCGCTCCGACCCGACCTGTTCGGCTTGGGAATCCACCGCGCCCTCCTGCTCGAGTTGCTGCTCGCGTGCGCGGCCAACGCGGGCGCCACGCTCCACCAGGACCGGGACGTGCTCTCGATCGGCGACCCGGCGCACCCGATCCTTCGCTTCCGTGAGGGCCCGGACTTCCCGTGCGACCTCTGCATCGTCGCCTCGGGGGCGAGGTCACTCCTGCGGCAACACGCGGCATTCGGCGCTCGGGAACGGCCGTACCCCTGGGGCGCACTCTGGACCATTGCGCCGGATCCGGAGCAGGCGTACGGCGACACGCTCCATCAGATCTACGACAACGCCCACACCATGCTCGGCTTCCTGCCCTCGGGGTCCCCCTCGGCCCAAACACCGCCAGCACCAACCGTCAGCATGTTCTGGAGCACGCGCGTCGACCAGTTCTCCTCGCACTTCTCACGGCCCATCGAAGAGTGGAAAGACCGCGTCGCCGCGTTCTCTCCGCGAGCAGCACCCATCCTTGCCCACGTTCACTCGTGGTCCGACGTCGCCCCCGCAACGTACGTCGATGTGCGCCTAGGCGCGTGCTGGTCTGGCCGCACGGTGATCATCGGCGACGCCGCGCACGCGATGAGCCCCCAACTCGGACAAGGTGCCAATCTCGCCCTGATGGACGCCGCGGCACTCCGCGACCACCTTTCCTCCGAGAGCACCGTCACGCGAGCGCTCGCCGCGTACGCCCGCGCCCGACGGGCCCACACCAGCTTCTACCAGTTCGCATCGCGTGCGCTCACACCGGTGTTCCAGGGTGACCACGAATCCGTCGGCCCTGTGCGCGACACGTTCATGCACCCGCTGTCGCGGATCGGATGGTTGAATCGCCAGTTTCTCGAGTCGCTGGTGGGGGTAAAGACCGGACTATTGTCGGCCATGCCCCTGCCGCCCCCTGTGGCCCCGCAAGAGTAATGCACCGGCGTCGCTCACTTCGCCATCGGATTCACCCGCACAAATCCGCCGCCCTCAAACCGCACGACATACCGATCGCTCAACTTGCGATCGGGGATGTAATAGTCTGTCGTGATCACCTGCGCACCCGACGCCTTCGCCGCCTCGAACCGGCTGAAATCCGTCGTGCGTGCCTCTCGCGTGTCCGCATCCGCACGCGTCCGCACGATGTAACCCTGCGCGACCAGCGACTTGATCCGATCGCCAGATGCGATCGGATCATTGATCACAAACACCCCCGCGCACGGGTGGGTCTCGGAAACGTCCACGAAGTACGCCGCCCCTTCGAGATTCGGGAACCGCTCGATATAGCGCTCCCGCGTCGTCCCCCCTTCGTCGAGCACAAACAGGTACTTGCCGCGGCACGCCGCCACCGCCGGCCACCCGCGCGACGTCACCGCTTCACGTACTGACGCCGCGTCCCCCCTCACCACGTCCGGTGTGAGCACTCGCCCGTTCAACTCCGAGAGGATCAAAGCGTTCAACGCGGCAAGGGCGGCGCTGTCAAACTCTCCCGGCACGACGCTCCCCGGCACCGCCACTCGATCACACTTGAGGTTCATCGTGACAATCACGCACTCGTGCTGCGGATGTGCCGCGGACCACGCGTTCAGGTTCCTGAGCGCAACCTCGAACGCGTAGACGCTGGAACGAAAGTCAAAGTCGGCCTGGTGCAGGAGCTTGAACCCCGGCGTCCGCAACTCCTCCTCGCCCGGGCGTGCCCAGGCCGCAACGCCGGCCGTCGCGAGCAGGCTGTTCCCGAGCGGCGTCGCATACCTGCCGCCCTCCGGATCGTGGTAGACGTCGAGTTCGAGGTTCCGCAATCCCAGATTCAGCTGATCCTCGAGCGACAGATGGCTGTAGTCCACGTCGTCCGAGTTCGGCCGCGCCGTCCGCATCAGGGCGAGCAACTCCGGCTGAACGGCAAGCTTGAAACTGTTGTGGCTCCCGATCACCTGAACCTGGTTCAGCCGCAAATCACCGGCTAGCACCTCCTGCGCAACCACCGGAGCCGCCACAACGCACATCCAAAGGGTCAAGAGCATTCTCAGCATCCCCCGAGCGTACCAGCCGCCGCGCGCGACAATCCCGGCCCACCAACAAGATGGTGCGAAGTCAGACGTGCCGCTTCGCCGTTGCCCCGCATCCCCGCGACGCGTTATGCTCCCCTTATGCCCTCTTCCGCCCCCGGTCGCATCACCGAGCTCCGCGCCCTCCTCCACCACGCCAACCGCGCGTACTACGCCGACAACGCGCCCATCATGTCCGACCCTGAGTTCGACCGCCTGCTCGCCGAGCTCGCCTCGCTCGAAGCCGCGCACCCCGAACTCGACGATCCCAACAGCCCCACGCGCCGCGTCGGCGGAGAGCCCATCGCCGGCTTCTCCCAGATCGTCCACGCCTCGCCGATGCTCTCGATCGACAAC
>JBIKMF010000284.1:0-5629 GCA_044359425.1 Phycisphaerales bacterium | reverse complement strand
CACGCCCGTGAGAAACAGCGTCCGATTCTGATGAATCAGCCCTGAAATCCCTCCAAGCGACAGCACATCCGTCGTGCCACTCGCCGACGAACCGCCGTCAGCCCCGTTCAACGGAAACGTAACCCCGGCCCTCACCGCCCCCGTCACGCTCGTCAACTCCACATAGGGAAATGCATGCCCAACAAGCGAAAGCCCGACCGGGCTAAACCCTCCACCCCCACCACCGGGCGCCGGAGGCGTCGCCAAACCCGCTCCAAAGATGTTGCACTTCCCGTCAACCACGACCTCAACGCCCTGGACAACGCCCGCGAACGCAATCACGGCCAACACACAAATCGATTTCATGATGTCTCTCCTCTACTCCGGCCCCTCGAAACGTCGAGCACACTCCCGCTAGAGTCGCCCCTCGAAGCGCCTTACTCCATCGTAGCACTCGCCTCGGCGTCATCCGCCGTTTGCCGCAACATCGAGGTCAGATAAGCCACTCAGCGTGCTGCCGCACCACGGCGTCCGGCCAGACGCTACCCTAAACTCAACAACGGAGCCAACCATGTCCTGGGACCTGTTCATCCAATCCATCCCCGCCAAGTACACACGCATGGCCGCCATCCCCGAAGGCTTCACACCCAAGCCACTCGGCGCTCAGGCCAAGGTCATCAAGGCCATCCGCGCTGTCCTCCCCGGCATTCTCTTCGAGCACGGTTTCGCCGCCGTCGAAAGCAAGCACGGAACCGTGGAAATCGACATCGGCCACGAGGATCCCGTCGCCTGCGTCGCCCTCTCCTGCCGTGGCAACGAAGGCATCCTCCCCCTCGTCCGCGCCCTCGTCAAAGCCCTCGGCGGCCGCGCGTTCGATACCTCCAGCGACTCCGGCATCTTCGACCCCGACGCCGCGGCGATGTCGCTGGGGACCGCGAACGCCCACCGGAACAAGGCGACGGCCAAGGCGTCGAAGAAGACCGTGAAGAAGGCCTCGAAGGCCGCGCCGAAGAAAGCCGCGGCGAAGAAGTCCCCGTCCAAGAAGACCGCGAAGAAGGCGGCCAAGAAGCAGTCGCGCGAGCGCAAGATTCGGTAACGCTCCCGCACTCACCACTCCAGGAGATTGCATGAACCGTTCTCGATTGCCCCGTCTTGTCGTCCTGCTCTCGCTCGGCCTCGCGGCCGCCACCGGCCTCACCGCCTGCGGGGGCATGCACATCACCAACACCAGCAACAAGGACGTCTCCTTCTCCCGTTCCGTCCCGGGTGGGGAAGAGAGCTACACGCTGCGGCCTGGCGCGACGCTGAACCTGCCGCGGGGCTCGTCGCTGCGCATGCCCGACTACAGAATCACCGCCGACTGACCGGAACCACGCGGCGAGCACCGGCATCCACCGAGCGGAAGGAGAGGCGTGTGTCACAAGAAGTGGACCCGCTCACCGAGGCCCGGTACACCCTGCGCGTGCGGGATGGAAGCGGCGCAGTGAAGGTTCGTACGGTGGCCGCGCGCAACGCCGCGGCGGCGATCGCTCGCATCGAGGCGGAGGGTTTCACGCTCGTCGCGCTGGTGACCGACGACATGAACCGCTTCGATCAGCCGATCGGGAATGCGGGGCTCACCCTCACGGCCTGGTCGAAGTTGCGCTACACGATCCGGATGGGCGGCCTGCTCCGGCTGCTGCTAATGGTGGTGGCGGCGGTCGGCGCGCTGGTGCTGCTGGTGTTGGGCTCCTCGGCCGCGCAGCCGACGAGTGGGTTGGTGGGCCTGGCGCTGCTGATCATGGTCCCCGCGATCAGCCTGTGGGCGAAGGCCCGTCCGAGCCCTTCCGCTCTCCTGCAAAGTGCGATACACGCGTTCACGCGCGGGGACTTCACGGCTGCGGCTCGCGACGCGTCGAAACACGTCGCGGCCGCCCGTGCGCTCGGCTACGGCGCGCTGGCCACCGGAGTCGGGAACTTGGTGATTGCTCTCGCAAAGGCCGGAAGGCGCGAGGAAGCCGAAGCCGCGATCGAAGACGCCGCTCGGGTTCCGGCCATTCGGCCCGCCTTCTTGCTCCTTCTACGAGCCGCGGTGCACGAGGCGTTCCGCGAGCCGCACGCTGCTCTACAGTGCGCCGAGCAGATGGGCATCCTCGATCCCGACTGCACGATGTGGCGGAGAGTCGCGGCGTCCTATCTGGCCATAGACATGAATGATCCCGCACGCGCTCGCGCGGTGTGGCGGCCGGTGCTCGAACGCCCTGTTGGCTCCCTCAGCGCGTGGCGCGTCTTCGCAACCGAGGGCGCGGTCCGCCTCGCTGAGGGCGACGCCGCCGGAGCCGTCGCGGAGCTCTCCAAGGCGATGGAGGCAGTGCCACTGCCCCGCTCCTTCAAGGAACCCAGGAACGTGGAGGTGGCTCCGGTCCGAGCTCTGCTCGCGCTCGCGCTGGCGGACTCCGGCGATTTTGAGGGAGGCCGAGAGCAGTTCAACCTCGCGAGCGATGTACTCCGCACCCTCAAGATCGAGACCCTCCTCGAACGCTGCACCCGCCGCTTCGTCACGTCCCTCGACGGCGCACCCCCAACCACACCAACCCCGCCAACAAGCCCGCGCCCGCTCGCCGGGTAGGGTCTCTCCTACGCTCATGACGCACAGGAGATTCTTCCGGATCTCTCCAAGGCGCGGTCCGCACAACCCCGCCCGATCCAAGGGACCCTCTCCATGAACCGCGAACGCTTCTCGTTCATCGCGCACACAGAGCACGACCTCTGCAACCCCATCGGTGACGAGAAAACCAACCGCGTCATCTCGTACATGGGCCTGACACCAGACCACCGCGTCGTCGATGTCGGCTCGGGAAAAGGGGAATGGGCCTTCCGCATCATCGCGGCGCACGGCTGCACCGTCACCGCCATCGAATCCGCACCCAGCTTCGCCGCGGAGTCCCTCCGACGGGCCGTCGCGAGGAAGCTTGATCACCGGTTCGAGCTGGAGTCTTGCCGCGCCGAAGACTACTTCAACAGCGACCCGCCGCGCCGGTTTGACGCGGCCCTCTGCATCGGATCCTCGCACGCGTTCCGAAACCTGAAGTCCACGCTCGCCGCGCTGCGTGCGCACGTCGCGCCAGGCGGACCGGTCCTCATCGGTGAGGGCTACTGGCGCAAACCGCCCTGCCACGAATACCTCGCGTCATTCGGCGGCACCGAGGACGAACTTACCACGCACGACGGCAACGTCCGCGTCATGATGGAAGCAGGCTTCACCCCCACCTACGCCTGCACCGCGACGACCGACGAGTTCGACCACTACGAATGGCGCTACTCCCGCGGCATCGAGCACTTCGTCCGCGACAACCCCGCCGACCCCGACGCCCACGCCATGCTCGACAAGAGCCGCAAATGGCGCGACGGCTACCTCAAGTGGGGCCGCGAAACGATGGGCTTTGGCCTGTATGTCCTCGAAAACCGCTCCCCCTGACCACCGATCACCTTGCGAACAACCCAGTCCCGGAGATCCCAATCCGGAAATCGGTCAAGAAGGTAGCCTTTCGGGGCCATCGTCGAATACACTGAAAGACAACTGAGAAAGGACCCTTCATGGCCTCCCACGCGAGCGAGCCCGGCAAGAAGTATGTCTCACACACCCTCGCCGAGTGGGCCTGCAATCTCAGGTACGAAGACCTCAGCCCCGAAGCCATTCAGAAAGCCAAGCTCTTCTGGTACGACTCTCTCGGCTGTGCCCTCGGCGGCAGCCAGACCGAAGACGCGCGGATCCTCCTCGAGCACCATCGCGAGATGAGCGGCTCGCACGCCGGCTCCGGCCCGTGCACCTCCTTCGTCTCCGGCTTCCGCACCAATCCCGTCGACGCGGCCTTCCTCAACAACCACATGATCCGCGCGATGGACTACAACGACATCTACTGGAAAGCGGACCCCTGCCACCCCTCCGACATCATCGCCGCGCCACTCGCACTGTGCGAGATGCTCGGCCTTTCCGGTCGCGATCTCATCCTCGCCACCGTCATCGCGTACGAAGTCGAAATGCGTCTCTGCGAGTTCGGTGACCCCGGCATCCGCGAGTACGGCTGGCACCACGCCACGCTCACCGCCTTCGCCGCGCCCTTCGCGGCCGGCCGCGTGCTCAACCTCACCGTCGATCAGATGGTGCAGGCCGTAGGCATCAGTGCCTCGCGCACCTTCACCCCCGGCGCGGTAACGGCGGGCAAGCTCACCAACATGAAGAACACCGTTGACCCGTGGGCGGCGCGGATGGGGACGGAGTCGGCCCTGCTCGCCAAACGCGGCTACTCGGGTCCGGAGCACATCTTCGACGGCAAGGAAGGCCTCTACGCCGTCTTCGGCTACGTGCAGTACAAGGGCAACCCCGCGAAGTTCCACACCGAGAAACTCACCGGCAACCTGCCCAAGGGCAAGGGCGATCACTACAAGATCTCCGACTGCGGCATGAAGAGCTTCCCCATCGAAGCCCTCAGCCACGCACCCCTCACCGCGATGATGAAGTGCGTCAAAGAGAACGCGATCAAGCCCGCGAGTGTCGCCGAGATCAAGGTCGAAGTCATCGCCCGCGCCGCCGACATCCTCGGCGATCCTCACAAGTACCGCCCCGACTCCCGCGAGACGGCCGACCATTCCCTCCCCTACTGCATGGCCGTTGGCCTCGTCGACGGCATGGTGACCCCGCTCCAGTTCCGCGAGGAACGCGTCCTCGACAAGAGCCTCCTCCCCGTGATGGACAAGGTGAAGGTCGTCGCCAACCAGGAGTTCGAGGCCCTGTTCCCCAAGTTCCAGCCCAGCCAAGTCACCATCACCACCACCGATGGCAAGTCCTACACCAAGCGGGTCGACGTCCCGAAGGGCGACCCGCGCGACCCCATGACGGAAGAAGAAATCGGCGTCAAGTTCCGTGCCCTCGGCGAGTCCGTCATCGGCGTTGAGCCCTGCCGCAAGCTCGCGGAAGCGATCATGAAGATGGAAACGTTCGACAACATCCGTGCCTTCGCGGCCATGACCGCCAAGCACTAGACAGCCTCGTCACGCCGAGCGCGAGAAATCGCACCCGGCGCGTTCTTCGCGCGATACACCTGCCGGCACGTTGTGCACGCGTCCGGCAACACCCCCGCGCGAGAGCGCGAGGTGCCTATGAAACTTGTGGTCCCGCGAGAGGCAGCCCCCGGTGAGACCCGGGTTGCGCTGGTTCCCGAAACAGTCAAGAAACTCATCGCCGCGGGCTTCTCCGTGTCGGTCGAATCCGGAGCGGGCCTCACGGCCCTGTTCTCGGATGACGCCTACCGGGCCGCCGGCGCAACGATCGTGAACGATCCGGAGGCGCTCTTCTCCGGCGGGGACATGATCCTGAAGGTTGGCGCACCCGGACTCCCGGACTCGGACCGCCCCGAGGTCTCGTGGATGAAACCGGGCGCGATGCTCCTCACATCGCTGATGCCCACCCGCAACCTCGACGCGGTCCGGGCCCTCGCCGAGCGCGGGGTCACGAGCTTCTCCACCGACGCCATCCCGCGCACCACGCGGGCCCAGGCTATGGACACGCTCAGCTCCATGGCGAACATCGCGGGCTACAAGGGCGTCCTCCTCGGCGCCGTTGAACTCCCCCGCTACTTCCCCATGTTCATGACCGCGGCGGGAACGATCT